>NZ_VPDL01000011.1:0-112115 GCF_013417705.1 Acinetobacter sp. YH12235
TCATCGAAAAAATATGCAGGCTATACAACTTTCTGAGTCAGATAAATATCACTTAAAACAGCGCAATAAGATAGAGACTTTATTCAGTTTATTGAAAGGTCAGTACAATTTAGTGACAAGCAAAGCAGGTAGTGTTCATGGATTTCTAGGAGGGATTTACGCGTCCTTGTGTGCATATCAACTGATCCATAAAAATAAGCCAACAATTCAAATTATGAAGTCATCGGCTTAAGCAGGATTCGGGTTATATTAAATAATTATTTTTAATTTTATCAGTCATTATAAGACTATAACTAACTTCATAGTAGGATAAATATAAAAAGCTTCAAACTAATTTGATTACTCTACCTTAGTTTGAAGCTTTATGATAACAATGAGGTTATTTTTATATTTAAGACAAATTTAATTGCTATGAATTAAATTTATCTTAATCACCATCTTTTGAAGCCTTATAAGCATACGCATAGTTATATCCGTACCCATAACCATTACCTGGCCCTTTTTGTACGTCATTCAGAATAACACCATTAACTTTCACATTAGCCTGTTCAAAACGAGTGACAGTAATTTCAAGTTCTTTAATTTGTGTTTTACCATGACGTGCAATTAATAGATTTACACCAGCATATTGTGCAATGATGATACCATCGGTTACGGCTAATATTGGCGGAGTATCAATCAATACGTAATCAAAACTAGCAGAAGCTTGGTCAAGAAAAACTTTAAACTTATCTGTACTGAGTAATTCAGATGGATTTACTGGACTTTTACCTCGAGTAACAAAGAATAAATTATCAACCTGCGAGTTTTGAACAACATCTTCATAACTATTTTGATGATTTAATAGTTCAGATAAACCAGGTTGTACTTCTTTATCAAAATATTTATTTAAATAACCACGACGTAAATCACCATCAATCACTAATACCCGGCTTCCGCTTTGAGCCAAAATAGTTGCTAGGTTGGTAGTAATAAATGATTTACCAATTTCAGGGGCCGGACCCGAAAGTGCAATAATATTATTTTTGGCATTACTCAAAGCAAAATGGATTGCAGTACGCATACTGCGTAAGCTTTCAATTGCAATATCACTACTATCCTTAACCGCAAGAATAGGAATGCTCTTTTTCTTTTTCAGTAAATTGACGCGACTTTCTTGAATAGGAGACCGCGGAACTGTTGCATATACAGGCAGATCTAACTCTCTTTCAATTTGTGCTGAATCCTTGATTCCTGAACGCATCATATTACGTAACAATGCCAGCAATGTTCCTAAAAAACCGCCTAAGAAAATAGATAAAATTATAATTTGTAATTTCTTTGGTTTAATCGGTTCAATTGGTTCTACGGCAGTATCAACAATACGTACATTACCAATTTCACCTGCTTTAGCAATGCGAAGCTGCTGATACGTATTAAGCAATCCTGTATATAACTGTTGTTTAACTTCAACCTCACGATAGAGTTGTAAGTAACGACGCTGTAAATCAGGAAGCTGCTTTAAAGTATTACCCAATGCTGCAATTTTGCTATTAATTGCACCAAGTTGAGCATTCATTTGTTCCATTACTGGATGTTCTTCAGTATAACGTGCAGAAGCTTCAGCAACTTTAAGTTCAAGTTCAGCTTTTTGTGTTTCTAGAGCAATACTTTGAGTCAAATACAGTTCTGATTCTTTAGTTAAGTCCACAGTATTATATTGTTGACGGAACTGGTTAAATTCACGTTCTACCTGATCTAGCTGTTGGCTCAACTCAGGGAGTTGTTCATCTAGAAACTTCAATGTTTGGGCAGATTCAGCTGAACGACGTTCAATATTTTGCTGGCTATAGGCTGTTAAGATGGCATTCAATACTTGAGTAATATGCTGTTTGTCGTGGCCCTGATAATTTAATCCAAGTACACCCGTCATTTTACCTTTTTCAGCCACTGAATAATTATTAAGTATGCGTTGCACTGCTGCAGGTAAAGTCAGCTTTTTAATATTATAAGTAGAATCTAAGGGATCTTTGCTATAAATGGCGACTTTCCAAAGACCATATCTTGATTGAATTTGACTGGTTTGGTTTAAAGGAGCAGTAAATATAATGTCATTTGTTGCTGCATCAGTTAAATTATATTTATTATGATCGAAACTTAATAACAGATTTTTGTTTTTATAATAGTTTGGAATATTAAACTGTCTTACATCAAAACTTTGCTCATTATCTTTGAAGAGTACTGATTTTGTCGTATATTGGATATCATAATTATGATTTTTTAATAATCGATTCCAGATCGAATCTTCAGTACCAGAAATTACAAGGTCCAAGTTTAACTGGTTAATCACTGAGCCAAGCACAAGACGCGATTTTAAAATCTCAATTTCAGCTTGAGCAGGAGATTTCTGCTCAATCATATTAGAAAGGTCACCTAATAAAGCTGCTGATGCACCTTTATTATCTTCTACTTGTACCAGGGCATCTACGTTATAGGTATCTGGAGTGATCCTTAGATATAATAAAGCTGCAATTAAACTCAATAATATACAGATCGTGATCAGTTTCCATTGAGCAATTAAGGAAAAAAATAATTCCTTGAGATCAATAGTATCTTCGGTATTGGCAGTTTGGCTCATAATTTAAATATCAAAAAGTGAAAATATTAAAAAACTTAAATATATTTTTTCCAGTCAGTAATGCAGTCTTGAATCAATCTACAAGTTTCATCAAAGACTGTTTGATCATGCTGATAAGGATCGGCAATATTTTTACTTTGCCAATGTCCTAGTCTAAAGGTTTTACCTTTAGCAAAAGGCCAGGTTTGTTCTATATGTTTTTGCTGATTTTGGCTCATAACTAATATTAGGTCGGCTTTTTTAATGAGTTCTGCATTCAGTTTTTTTGCAACATGAGGACTCATATCAATTCCAAAGCGTTGCATACATAGACTCGCTTTTTCATCAGCTGCATGACCAATTAAACCAGAAATACCTGCAGATTCAATATTTAAATGAGGATATTCCTGTTTTAAAAAATATTCTGCCATTGGGCTGCGACAAATATTACCAATACAAACCACTAAAATATTGTTAATTTTCATTAGTTCCCCAAACGATCTAAATTATACAATGCATTTGAGAAAGGAATAACCTGGTTAACTACACGTTGCCAGCGTGCAAGACCTGAAGCATCTACATAAACAATATCATTGCTACGCATTTTAAACTGATTTGCTAGGCCAAAGTCCCCAATATTACTGAGATCCATATGATATATTTCTGTCATTGGAGAATTTATATTACTTCGTACTACATAGATTTTGCTGCGACTAGCAGAAAGTGGATTTAATCCCAAGCTTTCCCCAATTACATCGCTAAGACTCATGCCTTGGTCACGTATAGGTAGTGACTGGTTTTTACCTGACTCACCCATAACGTAAATTTTTTGATTTTCACGATTATTGACATATAAGGTGTCATTAGGCTGTATTAATAAATTATGTAGAGAGAATCCAGCTTTTTCTAATTCTAAGGTATTCAAACTATAGGAACGTCCCTGACGGACTAATGTAATAGATGTATTATCGCCTTGCTCAGGATTGATACCACCTGCCATTCCTAATGCTGTATAAACGCTCACAGGTTGGTCGTTGAGATAAAACTGGCCACCTTTTACAACATTGCCCTGAACCGAATATCTTTTACCTTGATATGATAATACCCGAACGATGACATCTGGAGTCTTTAAGTAACGTGATAACTGGCTACGTAATTCACGATTGACCTGAGCTACTGATTTTCCTGAAGCTTGATAGCGTCCAATAATTGGAAAATGAATATAGCCATCTGAATCGATCTGGAAGCCATTCGCTTGTGCAGACTGATCACTCGTAATATTACTTGCAGAGGTAAGTTCTGGATAAGCCCATAAATAGATAGATAAAATATCACCCGGACTCAACTGATAGCTGCGGTGTGATGTACTAAAAAGATGAGCATATTCTTGTTGAATATTATGTACAGCAGGCTGAGCAGCCATAATTGATTCTTGATCTAGCTTAATGACATTTACTGTAGTACCGAGATCAGTTTGATAAACACCCTCACTAGGTAAGTCATTTGTTTGTAGACCAGAGGTGATTGCACACCCTGTAGTGGTAATACCACATGCCAATAAAACAGCTAATCGAAAGTGTCGCACAGGCTTTCCTAAATATTAATTTTTAGATTCATTCAAATTGGAGTTATTCTACCGAAGTTACCAGTTATATACATAACAATTTGTAACTTATTACCAGTTTTTTTTAAAGGGAAAAATTAGGTTTATAACAGATAATAATTGTATTAAATAAAATACCAAATTTTCACAAAAAATATACATTACTTTATAATTTAAGTTATTTGAGCACAAATCATAATAGAAATTTTATTGTTTTCTGATACTATTCGTGCCGGAAGATTTTAATCTCCATAAGCACAGTATAAATAAGGCGTTGACATGCTATCTATTGCAGATTTAAAAATTGCGGTGATTGGTTTAGGTTATGTAGGTTTGCCACTTGCAGTAGAATTTGGGAAAAAAGTACCAGTAGTGGGTTTTGATATTTATCAAAAACGAATTGATGAACTTAGAAATGGCCAAGATCATACATTAGAAGTATCTCCAGAAGAACTCAAACAAGCTATTCATTTAAGCTATTCTGCTAATTTAGAAGATTTAAAAAATTGTAATTTTTTTATTGTCACTGTTCCCACACCAATTGATGAATTTAAACAGCCTGATTTAACACCATTAGTAAAAGCATCAACAAGTATTGGTAAAGTACTCAAAAAAGGTGATGTGGTTGTATATGAGTCCACAGTGTATCCTGGTGCAACTGAGGAAACTTGTATTCCTGTTTTAGAACAGGTATCTGATCTGAAATTTAATCAGGATTTTTTTGCAGGTTATAGTCCAGAGCGAATTAACCCAGGTGATAAGCTTCACCGTGTGACTAATATTCTAAAAATCACCTCAGGCTCAACTCCTGAAGTCGCTGAGTTCGTTGATCAAGTATATAATTTGATTATTGAAGCAGGTACGCATAAAGCAACCAGTATTAAAGTAGCTGAAGCTGCAAAAGTCATTGAAAATACCCAACGTGATGTCAATATTGCTTTAATTAATGAGTTGGCAGTAATTTTTAATAAGATGGGAATTGATACTGAAGCAGTATTACAAGCTGCAGGTACCAAGTGGAATTTCTTACCTTTCCGCCCAGGTTTAGTCGGTGGGCATTGTATTGGGGTGGATCCATACTATCTGACCCATAAAGCGCAAGCGATTGGCTATCATCCAGAAATCATTCTGGCAGGTCGTCGCCTGAATGACGGGATGGGGGCTTATGTAGTGACCCAATTGGTCAAAGCCATGATCAAGAAAAAAATCCAAGTTGAAGGCGCCAAGGTTTTAGTACTAGGTCTTAGCTTTAAAGAAAACTGTCCGGATATTCGTAATACCAAGATCATCGATATCGTGCATGAGTTACAGGAATACCATATTCAGGCAGATGTGTATGACCCTTGGGTCGATGCGGCTGAAGCAGAGCATGAATATGCGATTACTCCGGTCAAGAGTTTAGAGCAAGGTCAATATGATGCAGTGATTCTGGCAGTAGCACATGAGCAGTTTAAAGCCATGGGTGCCGCAGAGATTCGTGCCTTAGGCAAGCCAGAGCATATTTTATATGATTTAAAATATGTGCTGGATCAGTCTGAATCTGACCTGCGTCTATAATTTATTAAGGAAGCTATAAGAATGAGCCAATATCAAACTGTATGTGAGCAATTAAAGCAGCACCCAAAAACCTGGCTGGTAACGGGTGTAGCAGGCTTTATTGGCTCTAACCTTTTAGAAACCTTATTAAAGCTTGATCAGACGGTAGTTGGATTGGATAACTTTGCTACAGGGCATCAGCATAACTTGGATGAAGTGCAGAGTCTGGTGGCACCTGAACAATGGGCAAACTTTAAATTTTACGAAGGGGATATCCGTAATTTTGAAGATTGTCAAAAAGCCTGTGCGGGTGTGGACTATGTCTTGCATGAAGCAGCACTAGGTTCAGTACCACGTTCAATTGCTGACCCGATTACGACTAATGCAGCCAATATTACCGGCTTTTTAAATATGCTGACAGCTGCACGTGATGCCGAAGTAAAAAGTTTTACTTATGCCGCCAGCAGTTCAACTTATGGCGACCATCCAGCACTACCTAAAGTCGAAGAGAATATCGGTAAGCCACTTTCGCCTTATGCTGTGACCAAATATGTCAATGAGCTGTATGCTGAAGTATTTGCACGGACTTATGGTTTTAAAACCATTGGCCTGCGTTACTTCAATGTTTTCGGCAAGCGTCAAGATCCGAATGGTGCATATGCAGCAGTCATTCCAAAATGGACTGCGGCTATGATTGCCGGTGATGATGTGTTTATTAATGGTGATGGTGAAACCAGTCGTGATTTCTGTTTTATTGAAAACACGGTTCAGGCCAATATTCTGGCAGCCACTACGCAAAATGATGAAGCTAAAAATCAGGTTTATAATGTGGCAGTCGGAGATCGTACTACACTCAATGATTTGTTTAATGCTATTAAAGCTGCGTTAAATGAAAATGGTGTGATTTATACGAAAGAGCCTGTATACCGGGAATTCCGTGTGGGTGACGTCAGACACTCTCAAGCTAGCATTGCTAAAATTCAGAACTTATTGAAGTATAAACCGCAATTTTCAATTCAGCAAGGGATTCAAAAAGCAATGCTTTGGTATACGAATTTTTTAACCTAATAGAATGAGTGGGTGGAAAATTAATCATTTGGTATGAATAGTTAGGTAGGCTGTGGGTGAATAATACAAGTAATACGCATCAAGCTTTCTGGGTAGCTCTAGCCAGTTTATTATCTTTTAGCTTTGGTATTATTAGCGCTGCGGTATTGAGTCGTTATTTTGAAAAATCTGACTATGGGACATATAAGCAAGTACTGTATATTTACAGTACTTTGCTAGTTATATTCACATTAGGTCTGCCGAAAGCCTATAGCTTTTTTTTACCAAGAACTGAAAATATTCATGCTAAACATGTAATTAATAAAATTACTAAAATATTTATATTACTCGGTGCACTATTTTCTGCTGTACTTTATTTTGGTGCAGCATTAATTGCAAATATTCTAAGAAATGAAGACTTAGAGTTAGCAATTAAGATCTTTTCTTTGGTGCCTCTATTTATGTTACCAACAATGGGAATAGAAAGTATATTCTCAGTATATAGGAAAACGCATTATGCTGCTATTTATACAGTTATAACGCGTGTATTTATGCTGCTATGTATTATATTGCCAGTAATTATCTTTGATAGGACATATATAGGTGCTTTGGTAGGTTTTACAATCTCATCTTTTTTATCATTTATATTAGCTCTGTATTTAAAGCATTTACCTGTGCGTGAATACCCTTCTGAAGCTAGTCAGTTAAAGTATAGTGAAATTTTTTCTTTTTCTTTACCAGTAATGATAGCAAGCATTTGGGGTATTTTAGAATTATCAAGTAATCAATTCTTTATAAGTCGGTATTTTGGTACAGAGGTTTTTGCGGAATTTTCTAATGGTGCGATTGAATTACCATTAATGGCGACTGTAATAGGTGCAACATCTACAGTCTTAGCGCCAATATTTTCTAAATTAGCATACGAGAAAGTAGACTTAAGAAAAGAAGTATACCCATTGTGGAAAAGAGTACTTGAAAAATCAGCATTGCTGACATATCCAGTCCTAATCTTTACAATTGTATTTGCTAAGGAAATAATGATTTTATTTTATGGGCAGGCATATGAAAACTCAGCAATTTATTTTCAAGTATTTAATTTGTATTTTTTCTTTAAAATAATTGTATATGGTCCATATTTAATGAATACAGGCAGACAAAAAATGTATGCCAATGCTCATATGTATAGTGTGCTAATTCTCATTCCACTTCAATTTGTAGTTTTATATACTACGAATAGTCCTATTGGTTTGATTTTAATAGCCTTATTGGTGAAGCTGGGGAGAACCTTCTATTTTCTAAAAGTTATTTCTAATGATTTTTATTTAAAAATATCAGATTTACTTCCATTAAAATTAATGCTTAAAATTTCTTTACCTTGTTTATTTTTTTCAATATTAATTAAGTTTTCATTATTGTTTTGGATCGAAAATATTAATTATTTACTACTGTTAATGATTGGTGGGATTTTATATATTTTACTTTATGTCTTTTATGCATATATTACTAAGTTGAAGTATTATGAAATAATAGGACCTTTAATTAATCGAAGATTGAAGATTCTTTATCGTAAATAATCTAGGTGATTTTGAATGGCGGGATGGCTGAAAGAAACAAAGAAAGATGTTGAAATTAAAATTATACTTTTTTTAATTTCGCCATTTATTTCATTTTTGTATTCACTTAGGAGATTGAATACTAAATCATCTTATATTGTAATATTCTTATCATCAATATTTTTTGGTATTGCATTTAATGCAGAGAAAGTGGTAAACGGTGAATTTGATTATGATAGTTCTTTTTATCGAATGAAATTTGAAAATTATGTGTTCATAAATTTTTATGAATATAAAGAAGGTTTTATAAGCTTTTTAGCATTTGATGATGGTAAAAAAGATTATTATTTTGATACAGTAGCCTTTTATATCAGTCGATTTACAGATAATTACCATTATCTATTTATGGTTTTTTCAATTGTTTTTTCTTATTTTTTTTTAAAAAGTTTAAAATTTTTCACACAAGAAGAGAAATTTAATTTTTCACTGATATGTTTTATATTATTATTTCTTTTTACTTTTAATCAAATATTTAATATTAATGGTGCTAGATTTTGGACAGCAGCATGGGTTGCTGTTTACTGTATATTTCAAGTGCATCGAAATAATAAAATTTATTATCTATTACTTGCTTTGATAACACCTTTTATACATGGAACGTATTGGATTTTTGTTTTCATTCTTTTTAGTTCGATTTTTCTAGTAAGATATAATCGATTTTGGACAATACTTTTTTTTATTAGCTTTTTAGCATCTAGTTTGGCTATTGAATTTATTAAATTAAGTCAATCCTATTTGCCAGAATTTTTATCCAAAATGGTTGATCAATACACAAGTGAAGAAAATATGCAAAAAGGTTGGTCAGGTTTCGGTTGGCTACCCGAAGTTTTTAAGTATTTAGTGATTTTTTATACAAATTTCCTAGTGTTTCTTTTTATAAGGCATTCGGCTGAAATAAAAAGCAATATTAAGACTGAAAGGTTATATTCATTTTTATTAATGTGGGTAACCATATTTAATTTTATGATGATTATACCTTCCTTAGGTAATCGCTATATCCAGCTAAGCTATCCAATTATTGCATATATTTGGTTGGTAGTTTTTTATAGAAATAAATATGATTATGTAATCCTGTTTTTACCACTTATTTTCGTTTGGGAAATCATGAGGTATTTTAGATATTATAAAGATACTTTAGACGTCTCATTCTATTTTTCTAGTCCAGTCTATATAGTTTATAAATATCTAATCTCTTTTAATGGTATGTAACAAGGTATATCAAAAATGAGTAAAAAAATTGTTATAGTTTCTTACGCCACATATCCTGGTACCTCTCCTCGTAATTTACGAACTCATGAGTTGGCTAAGGAATTTGTAAGAAAGGGGCATGAAGTTAAACTCTATGTTTTGACTGGAGATTATGATTATTCTTCATATGAACAAGAAACTGGGATTAAGGTAGTGTCTTTAGGTAAAACTTTTTTCTTTAATTACAATCCTGAGACTGGAGCAAAGCTTAATATTTTCTCAAGAATAATAAAAAAGTTTTTTGGTAAATTTTTTGAATACCCATTTATAGAGTTAATACGTAATGTTTATTTTTCACTAATGGTGGAAAAAGAAATTGATTTGCTAATCACAATTGCCGTTCCTTATCCAATACATTGGGGTGCGGCATTATTTAAAACTATAAATAAAGATCGGCTTAAGGATGTAACTTGGGTTGCAGATTGTGGTGATCCCTATATGGGTAATGACTTTTCTAAATATCCATTTTATTTTTCTTATATCGAAAAATGGTGTTTTAGAAAAGTAGATTTTATCTCTATACCTATTGAGGCTGCAAAAAGTGGATACTACCAAGAATTTCATAAAAAAATAAAAATAATCCCTCAGGGAATAGATTTTGACCAGATTAAAATTACGAAAAATTACGGCAAAAATAGTATACCTACATTTATATATGCAGGCATTTTTTATGAAAATAAAAGGGATCCAAGGCCCTTGCTAGATTATTTAATTGAGCTTAATATTGAATTTAAGTTTATTATTTACACAAGAAATCATAATTTTTTAAAAAATTATGAGGAGCGTTTAATTGGAAAATTGGAGGTTCGCCCTTATATTCCAAGAGTTGAAGTCATTTTTGAAATGAGTAAAGCAGATTTTTTAATTAATTTTGATAATCCCTCTGAGAAGCATTCTCCAAGTAAATTAATTGATTATGCTCTTTCGAAACGACCGATATTAAGTATTAATAGTAGTGAAACCTTAAATAAGGCTATTGTTAATGAGTTTTTAAATGGTGATTATAGTAATAAATTTATTATTGATGATATTGATAAATATAATATTAGTCGTGTGGTAGATCAATTTTTAGATATTCTATAATTTCAATAGAGGCATTAGCATGAAAATAGCTAAATTATTTATCGGTGATCCAAATAGTAGAAAAGGATATTTCAATAATGTTATTGAAAGATGTAAGAAAATTAAGGAAATTGAATCTGATGTTGATTTTTTTATAATACGCTTACGCTATGATTTTTTTGCTCGTTTATTAAGGGGGGGGGAGTTAAACTTTTCTTACTTCGATGATTCTATTATTATAGAAGATATTAAATTTAAAAATATATGGTTGGATGTGAGTGTCTTTGATTATTTTTTTTCTCAAAAAGCAAATAAAAGTGTCGTCTTGGCTCCTAATAAATTAAAAAAAATGGTCCATATTTTTGAAAATTATGATTTAATTTCATGCCATGGTCTTGAGGCTATTTTTTTAGCTAACCATGTGCATGATATTTTGAGAATACCTTATATTGCAACTTGGCATGGTTCCGATATTAATGTCATTCCCTTTAAAAGCTCATATAAGCTAAATGGTATTAAAAAACTTTTGGAATCTGCACATCATAATTTCTTCGTAAGTGAAAAGCTTATGTTGGTCGCTAAAAAAATATCCTCGAATGTAAGCATGAGTGTTTTGTATACAGGTCCGTCAGATATCTTTTTTAAATATAGTGCTGAGCAAAAAAAAAGAGCAAGAACGAAGTTAAATATTAGTGAAGATTACGTTGTAGGGTATATAGGAAATCTTGTACCTATAAAAAATGTACTAATTTTGCCTGAAATTTTTGCTGAAATTCGAAAATATGTAAATGCTAATTTGAGTTTTATAGTTATAGGTGATGGTCCGCTACAAGCTCAACTTAATGAAAAATTTGCTTTGTTAGGAATAGATAATATACATATGTTGGGTAAAAAACTTCCCCATGAAATTCCTGACATCATGAATTGCTTAAATGTACTGCTACTACCGAGTTTAAATGAAGGTTTACCTCGTGTAACACTTGAAGCACATACTTGCGGTGTACATGTTGTTGGTTCAGATAGGGGGGGGATTCCGGAAGCTATAGGAATTGAAAATTGTTTTGAATTAAATAGTTTTTTTATTAAAAATGCAGCAGAAAGAGTGGTCGAGTTGTTAATTGGGTCGCAAGAACAGGCAAAACTATCTGAGAAATTTTCTTGGAAGAAGGCTTTAGGTCAAGAAAAACTTGTCCACAATATGCTAAAGAATAATGCGTAATCTTAGGAGATTAAACTAGTGAATCGTAAAGTTGTAACATTGGGGTTAGGATATATCGGTCTTCCTACTTCTGCATTAATTGCTACTCATGAAATATCAGTACATGGGGTCGATATATCTCAAAAAGTTGTAGATACAATCAATGCTGGAAAAATCCATATTGTGGAGCCGGATTTGGATTTGGCCGTAGCAAGTGCGGTTAAATCCGGTTTTTTAAAAGCAGATACAAAACCTGTTAAGGCGGATACCTATTTAGTGGTTGTACCAACACCCTTTAAAGGTAATCATGAGCCGGATATATCTTATATTCAAGTGGCTACAGAAAATATTTTACCTCTGTTAAAAGAAGGTGATTTATACATTATTGAATCGACCTCTCCGGTTGGTACCACAGAGTGTATGCGGGATTTTATTTATACACGCCGTCCAGAGTTAACTGACAAACTTTATATAGCTTACTGCCCAGAGCGTGTTTTACCTGGTAATGTTATGTATGAATTGGTTCATAATGACCGTGTTATAGGTGGTATCAATTCTGCTTCTACCGAAAAAGCAGTCGCTTTTTATAAGCAATTTGTCAAAGGTGAGTTGCATACAACCAATGCACGCACTGCAGAAATGTGTAAATTGACAGAAAACTCTTCTCGAGATGTCCAAATCGCATTTGCAAATGAATTATCTTTAATTTGTGATAAAGCTGACATTAACGTTTGGGAACTGATCCACCTTGCCAATAAGCATCCTCGCGTTAATATTCTTCAGCCTGGTAGTGGTGTGGGCGGACATTGCATTGCTGTTGACCCGTATTTTATTACTGCAGAATTTCCACGTGAAGCTCAAATTATTAGTAAAGCGCGTGAAATTAATAATTATAAAGCTTTTTGGTGTGCAGAAAAAATTGCCAACACCATTCGTGATTTTGAAGTGAAGCATAATAAGACACCATCTGTAGCTTTAATGGGCTTGGCTTTTAAACCAAATATTGATGATTTGCGCGAATCACCAGCGGTTTACATCACACAAAAAGTATTACAACAGGCTAAAGGAGAGACATATTTCATAGTTGAACCAAATGTTGAAGAGCATCCTTATTATAAAATTACCAAGCTAGAGGAAGCTATTGAGAAAGCGGATATTGTAGCTTTACTTGTCGCACATAATGAATTTAAAGATATTGCTATTAATGGCAAAGTGATTTTAGATTTCTGTGGGGTGATTAAATAATGAAGGTTCTGTCTGTATTTGGTACACGCCCTGAAGCGATTAAAATGGCCCCTTTGGTCAAAGCATTAGAAGCAGATGAGTTTTTTACTGCAAAAGTTGCAGTAACAGCTCAACATCGTGAGATGCTTGATCAAGTGTTGGAGCTTTTTGAAATAAAACCAGATTATGACCTAAACTTAATG
Organism: Acinetobacter sp. YH12235; assembly: GCF_013417705.1. Taxonomy (NCBI): domain Bacteria; kingdom Pseudomonadati; phylum Pseudomonadota; class Gammaproteobacteria; order Moraxellales; family Moraxellaceae; genus Acinetobacter; species Acinetobacter sp. YH12235. The sequence continues at coordinate 13,331 of NZ_VPDL01000011.1, forward strand.
AAGCCTGGTCAAGATTTATATGACGTAACTTCGGGTGTATTACTGGGATTACGTGATATTTTAAAAGATTTCCAACCTGATATTGTTTTAGTTCATGGGGATACAGCTACAACATTTGGTGCCTCATTAGCAGCTTTCTATCAACAAATTCCTATTGGACATGTTGAAGCAGGTTTACGTACTAACAATATGTATTCACCATGGCCAGAAGAAGCAAATCGTGTTTTAACTGGTCGCTTAGCACAATGGCATTTTGCACCTACTATACGTAATCAAAATGCATTGTTGGCAGAAAATATACCAAAATCACAGATTTTAGTTACAGGAAATACGGTGATTGATGCACTTCAAATGGTGGTAAAAAAGATTAAATCATCATCGGAGTTAACAGACCTTATTCACAATACATTAACTCAAGCTGGCCTCAGTTTAGATGTACTTGGAAAACGTTATGTGTTGGTAACAGGTCATCGTCGAGAAAATTTTGGAGGCGGTTTTGAAAATATTTGTGCAGCCCTAGCACAATTAGCGAAGCAGAACCCAGAAACACATTTTGTCTACCCTGTTCATTTAAATCCAAACGTCCAAGAACCAGTGAAACGTTTATTAGGTGGTTTAAATAATATTCATTTGATTGAGCCATTAGGCTATGAGCCTTTTGTCTATTTGATGCAGCATGCTTATCTTGTACTGACTGATAGTGGAGGGGTACAAGAAGAGGCTCCTGGTTTAGGTAAACCTGTTTTAGTAATGCGTGATACCACAGAGCGCCCTGAAGCTATAGATGCAGGTACTGTTCGATTAGTTGGAACAGATGTAAATACTATAATTACTGAAGTTCAAAATTTGATCGATGATGAGGCTGCTTATAAAATAATGTCTAAAGCCCACAATCCTTATGGTGATGGAAAGGCATGTGAAAAAATTTTAGCCTTCTTAAAACAGTAACCCTTATATCATTAATAAAGCATTAGAATTAGTTTTAATGCTTTACATTTTGAAGACGTAAATTATTTTTTCAACCAAATACATTGTTAATTTCTTACTTAAGCAAGAAGAATTATTTTATAAATTTTAATTCTTTAATAACTTGTTTTTGCTATTAGATATTATTCTACTAGCTTTTTTTCAAGATTAAAAACTAAGTTTTGGAAGACTAATTCTGTATTAAAATGCTTAGGAATTGAATTGTAAGTGTAATGGATATTTATAGGTTTAGAAAACTAAAAACAAGTGCTATTTTATCTTTAGTTCTCAGATATTTTTTTCAAGGTATAGTGTTTATGATAGTTTTATTTGTTAATTATGATTATCTTTTTGAGATTTCCTTTTTAAATAACATAAGTCTTTATTAGTTGATAAATTATGATTAAATATATATTAACTACTTCTTTATTTTTTAAGGAAGGTCCTTGTGGGCGAGTTAGTCATGCCAAAGGATTCGTTGAAGGCTTGTCCGATAATAATCATGAAGTTACTATTGTTAGTTATGGTGGTGTAGAAAATTTTGTAAAAAAAAATAAGCTTATAAGTTTTTTAACAGTTAATTGTTTTTTGGCTTTTTTTAAAGAAATTTTACTTTCTATTTTTTCTAGAGAAAAAATCATAATTCGTTGGCGCCCTATATTACCTTACCTATTTTTACCTTTTTTAATTTTTTATAAAAATATTTATTTTGAAGTGAATTCAATTACTGGGTTAGATTCTTCGAATAAGATCATTCACTATTTTGTTAAATTATCTATATTTTTGACTGCAAAGTTATCAAAAATAATTGTAGTATCTGAAAATTCAAAAAAACAAATTCTGTCTATTTCTCACGCTAAATCTATTTATGTCATGCCTAATGGCTTTTCTAGTGAATATTTAGATTTTTTTGAAGTTGACTATAAAAATAGTGAAAATGTAAACTTTGTATATTTCGGTAAGAAACAGGATTACTATGAGTGGGATGCAGTTTATAAGTTTTTTAAACATCATCCAGATTTAAAGTTCCACATATTTGGATTTAATGAAGATGTAAGTCTAGAAAATGTATTCTTTTATGGTCCTTTTAATCATGAAAATCTAATTCATTCATTAAATAATATTGTTAATCCTATATTGATAATTCATCCGGATGATTCTGAGTTGGCTAAGTCAGGTAGCCCTATGAAGTTATTTGAGTACGCTTACTTAAATATTCCTATGGTAGTTGGAGACTCATTATCTCATATAGATTCTAATTTTAATGAGTTTATTTATTATAAATCTGGTAGTTATGAAGATCTTGAAGAAAGTCTTCTAAAAGTAGCAAAAAATTATGAGTTGTTTTTTGCTAAATCCCAGACTTTAAAGAATAAAGTTAAAGAAACCTATTCATGGAGAAGTATTATCAAAAAATGGATAGATAATGATTTTAAATAAGCTTTGAGTTTAGTATGAATAAATTAACATTTATATCCACAGCACTTAGCTTAGGAGTGCATAATTTATTAAGAGTTATGTACTACCGTATTGGGGTTAAAACTGGTTTAAACCCTGTGCAGAAAATTGCTGCACAGATGCCTTCAGGCTCTTTTTTTGCACACACTCAAAAGCAAGAAACAGTGTTTGAGCCTTCATATCAGCTTACAGCTTTTGGCTGGAAGTCTTATGCCATAGGTCAGTATCCCAACTGGTTTTATAGCCCTTTAACAGGGGCTAATTTTACCAATACTTCAAAATCCTGGTTTGAAATTCCTGACTTTGATGCCAATGTCGGTGATATTAAAGGCATTTGGGAGGCATCCCGTTTTGACTGGCTCCTTCACTTTGTTTTAAAACATCATGCAAGTCATAATCAAGCTGAATTGGCTCAGCTTGATCAATGGCTGAATAATTGGTGTGAGAATAATTCTGCATACCTCGGCCCCAATTGGAAATGCGGTCAGGAAGCATCTATCCGTGTAATGCATTTGATCAGCGCGTTAATTGGTTTGGAGCAATTGGAGTCACCATCGCAAAATGTGCTGGCGCTTATAGAAATTCATTTAAAGCGGATTGCTCCTACGATTGATTATGCGATTGCGCAAGATAACAATCATGGAACTTCAGAAGCGGCCGCCTTATTTATCGGTGGATCTTTACTGAATAGCCTAAATCCATCCAAGCGATATAAAAAATGGTCAAAGATGGGGCGTAAATGGCTAGAAAATCGTGCGTCTAAGTTGATTATGGCTGATGGAGGATTCAGTCAGTATTCAGTCAATTACCACCGTATAATGCTGGATTCTTACTGTTTAAGTGAAATTATCAGAAGAAAACTTAAACTGCCTGAGTTTTCCGCTTTTACGTACAGTCAATTGCATAAAGCTGCTGATTGGCTGTTTGTCTTGACACAGGAAAATGGCGATGTGCCAAATTTGGGCGCCAATGATGGCGCAAAATTGCTGCCTGTGTCGAATACAGACTATCGTGATTTCAGGCCGAGTGTGCAGCTGGCAAGTACTTTATTTGCTGGGCAGAGCTATTACACAGAAGCGGGCAGCTATGATCAGCCCTTAATATTCTTTGGTTTAGATAAAATACATCAGCCCGCTTTTGTTTCGCCGAATAAAAATAAATTCTTTAAGTCCAGCGGTTTAATTTCCGCTGAGAATAATAAATTTTTTATTGCTTTCAAACTGCCAGTATTCAAATTCAGGCCTAGCCAATGTGATGCTTTGCATTTGGATGTGTGGTGTAATGGCCAAAATATACTTAGAGACGGCGGTACATACAGTTATAACTCTACTGCTGAAGATCTAGATTATTTTAGCGGTCCTGCTAGCCACAATACTGTTCAGTTTGACGGGCATTTGCAAATGCCAAGATTAAGCCGGTTTTTATTTGGTGCATGGCTAAAGCCTGAAAATTTAAATTATCAGAAAGACCAGTTTTCTTGTGGCTATCAAGATAATTGGGGTTGTAAACATCAAAGAAATATTGTTTTAAAAAATAAAGATATTGTGGTTACAGATCAGGTTTCAGGTTTTAAAGATCAGGCAGTTTTACGTTGGCGCTTACAGCCTGGTAAATGGGAACTCAATGATAAAAAAATTTGTAATGGTGCGATTTCAATTGAAATTAAAACAGATAACGAGGTGGAGATAGTTCTTTCTTCGGGATTTGAGTCTCGTTATTACTATCAGAAAACCGTTTTACCTGTACTAGAGGTGAAGGTAAAACAGTCCTCAACCATAATCACAGTAATTAAAGATCTTTCATGAAAATTCTATATTTCCACCAACATTTTTCTACACCCAAAGGATCAGCAGGTATCCGCTCCTATGCTATGGCGCAGTCGCTGATTCGCAATGGCCATCAAGTAACGATGGTATGCGGTTCCTTTGGCGCTGGCCAGACTGGCTTAACACAGCCCTTTGATAAAGGCGTGCGTAAAGGAAATGTAGATGGCATTGATATTATTGAATTTGAATTGCCTTACTCAAATAGTTTAAGTTTTTTAAAGCGGATTTTGATTTTCCTTAGTTTCGCTTTTAAATCGATCAAAGTAGCTTTTACTGAACAATATGATGTGCTATTTGCGACGACCACACCTCTCACTGCGGGTATTCCTGGAATTTTTGCAAAATGGCTTAGACGCAAGCCCTTTATATTTGAAGTCCGCGATTTATGGCCCGAATTGCCTAAAGCGATGGGAGTCATTAAAAATCCGATCGTTTTATGGATGATGTCTGTTCTAGAGTGGTTGTCTTATCATTCAGCAGACCGCTTGATTGGTCTATCTCCAGGGATTGTGGAAGGTATTGTAAAACGCGGTATTGATCCACAAAAAGTGGCTTCTATTCCAAATGGCTGTGATTTAGATATTTTTGCCCAAGAGCATCAGCCATGGCGTCCAGAAAATGTGAAAGAAATGGATTTGATGGCAATCTTCACTGGTACCCATGGTTTGGCAAATGGTCTGGATGCTGTCATTGATGTGGCTGTTGAGTTGCGGAAAAGAAACCGGGATGACATAAAATTAGTTCTAGTGGGTGATGGTATGCAGAAGAAGCCCTTAATGGCTCGTGCCCAACAATTAGAATTAACAAATGTTGTTTTTCATGACCCAGTGAATAAAACTAAATTAGCTGGCTTAATGGCAAGTGCAGATATTGGGTTACAAATTTTAGCGAATGTTCCAGCATTTTATTATGGCACGTCCCCGAATAAGTTCTTCGATTATATTGCAGCAGGCTTACCTGTATTAAATAACTATCCTGGCTGGTTAGCGGAATTAATTCAACAAAAACATTGTGGTTTTGCTGTACCACCTGAAAATCCTCAAGCTTTTGCCGATGCGTTGGAATATGCGGCAGATCATCGTGATGAGCTTGTGGTTATGGGTGAAAATGCACAGAATTTAGCTCGCTCTCAGTTTAACCGTCAGGAACTTTCACAAAAGTTTGCTGAGTGGGTAGCGCAAGGATAATATAATGCTAAAACGCCTCCTCGATATTATTATTGCCTCTATTGCCCTGATTCTACTGTCACCGTTGTATTTTTATGTGGCACATAAAGTGAAAAAAAATCTAGGTTCGCCGGTGTTGTTTCGTCAGGTGCGTCCCGGTTTACATGGCAAACCTTTTGAGATGATCAAGTTCCGAACCATGAAAGATGCGGTAGATGAACAAGGCAATCCATTACCGGACAGTGAACGTCTAACGGCTTTTGGTCAGATGCTGCGCTCTACTAGTCTAGATGAAATGCCAGAATTGTGGAATGTAATTAAAGGCGATATGAGTATTGTTGGTCCACGTCCATTACTGATGGAATACCTGCCACTTTATAATGCCGAACAAGCTAAACGTCACAATGTGCGTCCAGGTATGACCGGTCACGCGCAGGTCAATGGCCGCAATGCGATTAGTTGGGAAGAAAAGTTTAAGCTAGATACCTGGTATGTTGAAAATCAATCAATTTGGCTTGATTTTAAAATTATGCTGAAGACAGTAAAAAAAGTTATTGCTAAAGATGATATTAATGAAGCTGGTGAAGTGACAATGACAAAATTTACTGGCACTAAGACGGATCATCATCATGACTGAAATCTATGCAATTTATGGTGCATCTGGGTGTGGCCGTAGTTTAATGCCAGTAGCACGTGAACAGCTAGAGCGTGATAATATTCAAGCTGAAATTTATTTTATTGATGATAGTTTAACTGAAAAAATTACAATTAATGGCCATGTGGCTTTGAATTATGAAGCTTTTAAAGAATTAAAAGCTGATAAAAAATTCGCTTTAATTGCGATTGCCAATAGTCAAATTCGTGAAAAAATTGCGATAAAACTTGAACAAGATGCAATTGAGCGATGGACTGTTCAGGCAGATAATGTGGTGCTTATGGATGAGGTCGAAATTTCTCCAGGCGCTGCATTAAGCCCATTTGTTACGATTACTTCTAATATCAAAATTGGGAAGTGTTTCCACGCTAATTTATATAGCTATGTAGAACATGATTGTGTAATTGGCGACTATGTTACTTTTGCTCCTGGAGTAAAATGCAACGGCAATATTCATATTCAAGATCATGCTTATATTGGTGCAGGTGCTGTTATTAAGCAAGGCATACCAGACAAACCTTTAGTGATTGGTAAGGGCGCAGTAGTGGGAATGGGCGCAGTAGTGACTAAAAGTGTGCCACCAGGCGTGACAGTAGTTGGCAATCCGGCACGTATTTTAGAGAAAAAATAAGTTTTTAAAGTTTTGAAAATTAGGAAGTATCATGTTAAACACTGCATTTGAACCATGGCCAAGTTTTACTCAGGAAGAAGCGGATGCGGTTTCCCAGGTTTTGTTGTCTAATAAAGTCAACTACTGGACCGGACAGGAATGCCGTGAATTTGAAAAAGAATTTGCTCAATTTGCTGGCACACAATATGCAGTAGCATTGGCGAATGGTACCGTAGCTTTGGATGTAGCCTTGAAAGCCTTGGGAATCGGTGCGGGTGATGATGTGATTGTGACTTCACGTACTTTCCTTGCATCTGCTAGTTCCATTGTGACTGCTGGGGCAAATCCGATTTTCGCCGATGTGGAAATGGACTCGCAAAATATCTCACGTCGTACGATTGAAGCAGTTTTAACGCCTAATACCAAAGCGATTATTTGTGTGCATCTCGCTGGCTGGATGTGTGATATGGACCCAATCATGCAATTGGCTGAAGAAAAAGGCCTGTATGTGATTGAGGACTGTGCCCAAGCCCATGGTGCCATGTATAAAGGAAAATCTGCAGGTTCAATCGGTCACATTGGTGCCTGGTCATTTTGTCAGGATAAAATCATGACCACTGGTGGTGAAGGAGGAATGGTCACTACCAATGATGAAAACTTATGGAAAAAAATGTGGTCTTATAAAGATCATGGTAAAAACTTTGACAGTATTTATAATAAACAGCATCCACCGGGATTCCGCTGGTTACATGACTCTTTTGGTACGAACTGGCGCATGATGGAAATGCAGGCTGTGATCGGGCGTATCCAACTGAAAAAGATGTCCGAATGGACAGTACAGCGTAATGCAAATATGGAAAAAATTTTTGCTGCATTTGCAGATAGCCCATATTTTACAGTTCATCGCCCATCAGATGATTATGTACATGCTGCCTATAAATGCTATGTACAAGTCAATACTGATGCTTTACCAGAAGGCTGGTCACGTGACCGAATCATGACTGAAATTAATGCCGAAGGTGTACCATGCTTTAGTGGGTCTTGTTCAGAAGTTTACTTAGAGCATGCTTTTGATGATACGCCATGGCGTCCAAAAGAGCGTTTAAGGAATGCTCAAAAACTGGGTGAAACCAGCCTAATGTTCCTCGTGCATCCAACGTTAACAGAAAATAATATTCAAACAACTAAAGATGTTATTCAGCAGGTGATTAGTCGCATATAATTCTCTAGGATTCAATCATGTAAAGTGTATCTTTATAGGTACACTTTAAACATTTATCCAAGTTTTTACCTCAATTCTCTCTAATATTTAATATGAGGTAAAAACTTATAAATAATTATTGAGAAGACACAGCAAGTGAAATCTATCATTCTACCTTTAGTTGAATCTCCACGTGCGGCTAAACAGACATTTCTCGTTATTTTAGACTTCTGCATATTTCCCGTCCTGATCTGGCTTTGCTATGCCATTCGTCAATTCGATCTGGGTGCAGAAGTCGTTCCCAATATTCCTTTTGGTACAGTTTGGGTCAGTGCCATTGCTGTATTGGCTTTATTTGTTTGTGGTGTTTATCGTTTTATTGTTCGTACTTTTAATGAATTTTTTATTGTCAAATTAGGGCTGGCCACTGTTCTGACAGTCATTGGTTTGTATTTGCTTGCGTATGCCACCCATGCATTCATTCCTACTTCTATTCCTTTAATGTTTGGCTTCATGATGTTTGCCTGGGTCTGGTTTAGTCGAGGATTGATCCGCTTTATTGTTCGTTCATATCTATATGCCGGAGTATCGAAAAAACGAATTGCGATTTATGGGGCAGGTTATGCAGGACAGCAGGTTGCAGCAACTTTAAATCGTTCTAATGAGCATTTACCAGTCATGTTTATTGATGATAATCCTTCATTGAGCGGTCAGAATATTGGAGGGATTCAAGTTTATTCACCAGAAACTGCATTAAAATCTTTTACTAAACTTCGTATTGATGAAATTCTGATTGCCCTTCCTTCAGTAGGTCGTATCCGTAAAAGTGAAATTGTAAAATTCTTAGAACCTGCACATTTAAAAATTACTGAAATTCCAGGGCTGACTAAACTGGTCAATGGTGAAATTCGAGTTTCTGATATTCAGGAAGTTGATATTATTGACCTATTAGGGCGTGATCCAGTTCCCCCTGTAGCGGAGTTACTAGAAAAAAATATTAAAGATAAAGTCGTGATGGTTACAGGGGCAGGGGGCTCCATTGGTTCAGAGCTATGCCGTCAAATTATTAAAAATCAACCGGTAAAACTTATTATCTATGAGCTGACAGAGTTTGCTTTATATAGTATTGATAAAGAGTTACGTCTTAGTGCCAGCTGTGAAATTATTCCGATTCTAGGTTCGGTAGTGGATGAAAGTAAACTGGAACGGGTCATTGAGCAATATGGCGTTCAAACCGTCTATCATGCTGCTGCTTATAAACATGTTCCTTTAGTAGAATGTAATCCATTGGCTGGCTTAAAAAATAATGCTATAGGGACGGCCTTTAGTGTTAATGCTGCAGTGAAAAAAGGGGTCGAGACCTTTGTACTGATTTCGACTGACAAAGCGGTACGTCCGACCAATGTCATGGGTGCGACCAAACGTATGGCAGAGCTTTATTGTCAGGCCATGGCGGAAGCACAGAATCAAACCCAAATTAGTATTGTACGTTTCGGGAATGTCTTAGGTTCATCGGGTTCAGTCGTTCCATTATTTAAACAGCAGATAGCTAAAGGTGGGCCTATCACCGTCACTGATCCTGAAGTGACACGTTTCTTTATGACGATTCCTGAAGCTTCGCAGTTAGTAATCCAGGCAGGAGCTTTAGGCACAGGTGGAGATGTATTCCTGCTCGATATGGGTGAACCGGTAAGAATCCAGGACCTTGCTCGTCAAATGATTTCACTGAGTGGCTTAAAGGTGAAAGACAGTCAAAATCCCGATGGTGACATTGAAATTCAATATACAGGACTGCGTCCAGGCGAAAAACTGTATGAAGAGCTGTTAATTGACCAGGAAAATACAGAGATTACTTCACATAAGCGAATTTTAAGATCAGTAGAAAAGCATTATCCTTTAGCTGAAATTCTGGAAGTATTTAATCGTATGCATGTGCTGACAGCGACTCAGAGTGATGTGGACTGGGCGTTAATGCAGCTTGAACATTATGTCGATGGTTATCAGCGTGGTCAGGAAATTAAAGTAAATTAAAGTTGGAAATAATTAGGTTGAATAACATGATTAAAAAGGCAATTCTCCCTGTCGCAGGACTTGGCACACGTTTTTTACCAGCCAGCAAATCCATTCCCAAAGAAATGGTGACGGTAGTTGACCGTCCAGCCATTGAATATGTGGTAAAAGAAGCAATTGCAGCTGGAATTGAACAAATTATTCTGGTGACGCATTCTTCCAAAGCATCGATTGAAAATTACTTTGACCGTAATTTTGAACTTGAAACTACACTTGAGCAAAAAAATAAAACCGATTTGCTTAAAGAAATTACTGAAATTTTACCTCCTCATGTTAGTGTGATTAGCGTACGTCAGCCACAGCCTTTAGGCCTTGGCCATGCCGTGCTTTGTGCTAAGGCTGTGATTGGTGACGAAGATTTTGCTGTCCTGTTACCAGATGTTCTGGTTAAGGATCAAGATACTCAAAATGACCTGTCTCGTATGATTCAACGTTATGAACAGTCTCGTGCATCACAAATCATGGTTGAAGCAGTTCCTGATCATCTGGTTGATCAATATGGGATTGTGGATGTTTCAGCTTCGCCTGCAGAAGGTGAAAGTACGGTGATGCAAGGTATTGTGGAAAAGCCAGCGATTGGTACGGCACCGTCAAATTTATCAGTAGTAGGCCGTTATATCCTTCCGGCAAAGATTATGCATTTACTGGAGCAGACACCGAAAGGTGCAGGCAATGAAATCCAGTTGACTGATGCGATTGCGCTATTGCAGCAAACAGAGATTGTCGAAGCTTATCGGATGAAGGGTCAGACCTTTGATTGTGGTAGCAAGCTTGGTTATCTTAAGGCTGTATTACATTATGGCGTAGATCATCCTAAACTCGGTGCAGAGTTTAAAGCATTGATTCAGGAACTGGCCTTATAATAAAAAAGGGATACTATGAAAGTCGCAGTATTAGGAAAAACCTTATTCTCGGGGGTTATTTCAGCCCTTTTAGCTGAATGTGGCCATCAGGTCGTATGGTGTAATAGTTTTAATACTGATGAGCCTGCACGGACATATTTCCAAGATGAATCTTTACAGTTATTGCTACAAAAACAGCAGGAGTTAGGATTCTTAAACTGTTGTGATTTTCAGCATCTGACCTTTAATCAGGATGTCTTTTTCTTCAGTTTTAATGCGACGGAAGAGCAACTGGCATTTCAGATGTTAAATACCATTCATCATGCCTGCTTTGCGCACCCTAAACTGATGATTAATGCATCCACCTTTGGTTTGCATGGTACAGCGCGATTCCAGCAGCTTTTACCAAATGATGACTGGGTCTATCTTCCAGATATTATTCAGGAAGGGAATGCTATTCGCAGTTTCGTTCAAGCCACTCAACTGATTGTGGGTTGCGATCAGCCAGATGTACAGCTCAAAGTTAGAGAGCTGTTACGTCCCTTGTTCCCTCGTGCCCAGCAATATCTGTTTATGCCTATTCTGGATGCAGAATTTACCAAGCTGAGTATTTCCGGCATGTTGGCTACCCGGATCAGTTATATGAATGATCTGGCAAGTGTCGCTGAAAAACTGGGAATTGATATTGAGCAAGTCCGTCAGGGTATGGCGGCAGATAATCGTATTGGTTCAGCTTATTTATTTCCAGGGGTGGGCTTTGGTGGAGAAAACTTTTCTCATGATATCCGGACGCTGACTCACGCCGTGGCGGACTCTGGGGTAAAAAACCAGTTACTGGAACAGGTTTGGGATATCAATGAGCAACAGAAAGAGTTGTTATTCCGTAAGCTATGGAATTATTTCCGTGGAGACCTACATGGGAAAACAGTCGCCATCTGGGGAGCTGCATTTAAAGAAAATACCCCAAGTATCCAGCAATCTCCGGTACATGCTATGTTGGCAGCATTGTGGGCGCAAGGTGCAACAGTGAAACTGCACGATCCACAGGCTTTGACCAATATTGAACAGATTTATGGTCAACGTAGCGATTTAATTTTATGTGAAGACCAGTATCAGGCTGTAGAAGATGCAGATGCGTTGTGTTTAATCACGGCCTGGAAACAGTATGGTAGCCCAGATTATGCTTATCTCAGCAAGTTGATGCAGCATCCTTTGATTCTGGATGGACGTAATCTCTATGACCCTGCTTATATCAAGTCACGCGGTTTTAACTATATTGGGGTGGGACGTTGATGTTAGACCAGCTTAAATCAGACCAGAATAGCAATAATGCTTATAAAAAGCTAAATTCTGTAAAAGAACAATTGAAATCGATCCATTTACGCCAACTCTTTGCAGCAGATCCTGAACGGTTTAACCAATACTCGGTACAATTTGAGGAGGTAGTTTTTGACTATAGCAAACATAGAGTCAATCATGATGCTGTGCAGCATCTGATTGAGTGGGCAGAGACACAAAATCTAAGATCCTGGATCGGGTCTTTATTTTCCACTCAGACGATTAACTATACTGAACAACGTGCAGCTATGCACTGGGCCTTACGTTTGCCGAAAGAGGACCAGCAGCATGAAGAACTGGCAGCTGAAGTTCATGCTCAGCTAGATCGTATGTATGCTTTGGTCGAGCAGATTCATGCCGGACAACGCCGTGGCGCTACCGGTGAAGTCATTCAAGATGTAGTGAATATCGGGGTGGGGGGATCTGACTTAGGACCATTAATGGTTAGTCATGCGCTCTCGGATTTCAAATATCAATCTGCCAAACCTTTGAATGTGCATTTTGTTTCGACGATGGATGGTAGCCAGCTATCTGAATTGCTGCATCAGTTACGTCCGGAAACCACGCTTTTTATTATTTCTTCCAAGTCATTTGGAACGATTGATACCTTATCCAATGCTCAAACAGTGCGTTTATGGCTGGAAAAATCTTTAGGCCAGCATCCTTCTATTGTGAAGCATCATTTTATTGGGGTATCCACTAAACCTGAAAAAATGACAGCCTGGGGAATTGCACCCGAAAATCAGCTGTTGTTATGGGATTGGGTCGGTGGGCGTTATTCTCTCTGGTCGTGTATTGGTTTGCCGATTGCACTCAGTATTGGAGTGGACGGTTTTAAACAACTGCTTGCTGGTGCTTATGCCGTGGATCAGCATTTCCAGTACAAGCCTCTGGAACAGAATATTCCAGTATTAATGGGCTTACTGGGTGCCTGGAATACGAATTTTCTGGATATTCAGACCCATGCCATCTTGCCTTATGATGGACGTCTGAAATATTTTGCATCTTATTTGCAGCAGCTGGAAATGGAGTCTAATGGTAAATCCATCCAGCGCAATGGTGAAAAAGTTCAGCTCGACACTTGTCCAATTATTTGGGGCGAAGTTGGACCAAACGCCCAACATGCCTTCTACCAGCTGTTACATCAAGGTACTCAAGCAGTCAGCTGCGATTTTATCGCCCCAGTGAAGCGTTATAACAGTCAACAATATACCTACGTCGATAATGCTGATGCTTTGATCGAACAGCATCATTTGGCTTTATCTAACTGTCTGGCACAATCACGATTATTGGCATTTGGTAATGATGCCTTGGATCAGACTGAATTGCAGGGCTTGCCAGCCTATAAACAATATGAGGGTAATCAACCGAGCAGCACTATTTTATTACAGGAATTAAATCCTTATAGTCTGGGAATGCTGATTGCCTTGTATGAGCATAAAGTTTTTGTGCAGTCGGTGCTTTGGAATATTAATCCATTTGACCAATGGGGCGTAGAAAAAGGTAAGGAAATTGCCAATCAGTTATTGCCTATACTGAATGGTGAGCAAACTGATATTAGCGGTTTAGATGGTTCAACCCAGGGTTTGATTAAAATCCTGACAGCTTGATTAAAATTATAACAGGAAAGACATGGCTAAAATTTTAGTGACGGGTGGAGCAGGGTATATTGGTTCACATACCTGCTTGGAACTATTAAATACGGGGCATGACGTCGTAGTATTGGATAATTTATCTAATAGCTCGGTTGAGTCTTTAAATCGTGTCCAGCGGTTGGCTCAAAAAAGCCTGAAATTTGTAGAAGGTGATATTCGGAACAGTCAGATCCTAGACCGAATATTCCAGGAAAATACCATTGATGCGGTGATTCATTTTGCTGGCTTAAAAGCAGTTGGTGAGAGCCAGCAAATCCCTCTTAAATATTTTGAAAATAATATTTCCGGTTCAATTAGCCTGGTACAGGCCATGGAGCGTGCTGGAGTCTTCTGTCTGGTCTTCAGTTCTTCAGCCACTGTCTATGGGGAGCTCAACCCTTCACCTTATCAGGAAGATATGCCTCTAGGCATGCCAACCAATAACTATGGCTACACCAAAATGGTGGTTGAACAGTTATTGGAGAAGACCGCTCAAGCCAATTCACAGTGGTCGATTGCCTTATTGCGCTATTTTAATCCGGTAGGTGCACATAAAAGTGGCCAGATCGGAGAAGATCCACAAGGTATCCCGAATAATCTGATGCCATTTGTCACACAGGTGGCGGTAGGGCGACGTGAAAAGTTGTCAATCTTTGGTCATGATTATCCGACTGAAGATGGGACATGTGAGCGGGATTTCATTCATGTTGTCGATCTGGCCAAAGCACATGTATTGGCGATTCAGAATCGTTTGCAACAAACGGGTTGTCGTGCCTGGAATATCGGTACAGGAAAGCCTATTTCAGTACTGGCAATCAAGAATACCTTTGAGCAAGTAAATGGAATAAATATTGCATTTGAATATGCACCAAGGCGAGCTGGTGATTTGGCCAGCTTCTATGCAGATAGCCGCCGTGCGACAGAGGAACTTGGATGGACGGCAGCTTATACTCTCGAGGATATGCTAGCTGATAGTTGGAACTGGCAAAAGCAGAATCCCCATGGATATGGATAATAAAATATGAATTTTATTTATGGGATTATGTGTCATCAATTGACTAATCCACTTGTTTATCTTGTAAATGAGCTGATTAAAAGTCCTCATAGTAAAATTTTAATTCATGTAGATAAAAAATCAGATCTTGATCATATAAAAAAATCGTTACCAAGCAGCTCACAAATAGAATTTTTGAAAGAAAGAGTGGATGTAGATTGGGGTGGCTATACTCAAATTGAGGCCACTCTAAAACTTTTAAATTATGCTAACCAATTTGATTACAGGTATTTTTCTTTATTGTCTGGTGATGATATTCCTTTAATGCCTATTGAAAGTATAGAAAAATATCTTTTAAGCAGTGATCAGGAATATATCGGTTATGAACTTCAAGCAAATCCGAGAAGCCGGATTAAATATTTATACCCAGATTTCTTTTTTATTAAAGAAAAATCAATTTCAGAGAAAATTAAATGCAAACTAATTATTCTTTTACATAGACTTGGTTTCTATACTCAAAATATAGAAGGATTGCCAAAACTATATAAAGGATCTTTATGGTTTATATTAAGCTATCAGGCGGTTCAATATATTTTAGACTTTATAAAAAATAATAAAGGCTATGATTTAGCCTTTAGAAAATCACTGTGTGCCGATGAAGTTTATTTCCATACCATTATTCAGAATTCATATTTACAGGAAAGAATTTACCATCCAGAAGATGAGGAACAAGTATCTGAAGGGGGATTAAGATATATCGACTGGATGTCAGGACCAGATTATCCCAAAATTTTAGATGAGTCTGATTTTGATAAGATGAAGCAATCAGGCATGTTATTTGCCAGAAAAGTGAAGGCAAATATCGATATAGATCTGCTCAAACAATATTTTCAATATTCATAATAAAAAGCCCTCTTCAAAATGGACAGTTCATCTAATCTGAAGGGGGACTTTTCTAAAGTTTTTTCTAATACGTAGAATTATCCCTGAATTAACTGAGTGAGTTCATCTACATAAGCCTGCATTGGACGAGGGTTCTGGTCACGACGGCTTTCAATATTTAAACGTAACAAAGGTTCAGTATTGGAAGCACGAACGTTAAAGCGCCACGCGCCAAAGTTCAGACTGACACCATCTGTCTGATCGATTTCAGGTTGCTGGTCGGCATAATGATCAAAGATTTTTTGGATCGTCGCCTGAGTATCTGCGACTTTAAAGTTGATTTCACCCGAACAAGGGAATTTGGCAATCATCTCTTCAACAAGGGAAGATAGTGATTTTCCGGTTTCAGATAAAACCGCGATGGCAAGCAACCATGGAATCATGCCACTATCACAATAAGCGAAGTCACGGAAATAGTGATGAGCACTCATTTCACCACCATAGGCCGCGTTGTGCTCACGCATGACATCCTTAATAAAAGCATGCCCTGATTTCGACTGAATAGCTGTTCCTTGATATTGTTCGACAATATCGAAAGTATTCCAGACCAGACGTGGATCATGCACAATTTTTTCGCCAGCTTGTTTTAGCAAGAAAGCCTGTGCCAGTAGACCGACAATATAATAGCCTTCAATAAACTGACCTTTTTCATCAAACAGAAAACAACGGTCAAAATCCCCATCCCAAGCAATGCCCATGTCAGCTGAATGTTTAATTACAGCATCACGTGTACTGGCACGATTTTCAATCAGAATCGGGTTAGGAATGCCATTCGGGAAATTACCATCTGCCTCATGATGAATCTTAATAAATTCGACTGGAATATTGAGTTCTTTAAATTTAATCTCAATTGCATCAATCACGTGACCTGCTGCACCATTACCCGCATTCACCACCAGCTTCATTGGTCGGATTTTTGCTGGATCAATATAACTCATCAGGTGATCAACAAATTCAGGCAGGATATTATATTTTTTTGTCGTCCCCTTACTTGTAACTTCAGCGAATTCATTATTTTCAGCCAGTGCCTGAATATCTTTAAGGCCGGTATCTGCGCTAATTGGACGGGAATTTTCACGGACCAGTTTCATTCCATTATAATCCATCGGGTTATGACTGGCAGTAATTTCAATGCCACCCTGAACATCCAGATGAAATGCACCAAAGTAAACTTCTTCAGTGCCGGTCATGCCCAAATCGAGGACATCAACACCTGCATCATTTAAACCACGAATAGTCGCCTGTTTTAAGTCTTCACTGCTAAGGCGTACATCACAGCCAACTACAACGGTTTTGGGTTGATAAATCTGTCCATAGGCACGACCAATGCGGTAGGCGATATCTTCATTTAATTCGGTACCTAACTTGCCGCGAATATCATAAGCTTTGAAACAAGAAAGTTTTTTCATAATTTATTATTTAAGAGTACAATTGAAGAATATATTCTAACCCAAATAAAGATTTTTACCATTCAGCTGGTTACATAATATTAAAATAATGTTTCATTTGAAAAATAAAGTATTGTATTAGAAAAATTATAAGGACGAAAAATATGTCTAATAATAAATTATATTCAATTAATATATTGAGATTTATTGCTGCAAGTTTTGTCTTGCTCAGTCATATAGAAAATAAAGTTCATCAGTATAATATCCTGTCTTTAGAGTGGTATCGATTTAGAGGGCCAGGTGTAGATATTTTCTTTGTGATGTCCGGGTTCATTATCTGTTTAACGACAGCTAAAAAAAATATAACCCCTGTAAAATTTTTAAAAGGGCGTATGCAAAGAATATTGCCTCTGTATTGGTTTTTTACCACTGTGGCTCTTTGTATTTTTTTATATAACCCCGACCTTATTAATATGAGTGGTGGATATACCAATATTATAGCTTCTTATTTATTAATTCCAGGGGAGCATAAGTTCCTTGTTCAAAATGGCTGGACCCTAAGCTATGATGTTTATTTCTATATCATTTTTGCTTTATCTCTCTATTTTTTTAGAAATAAGATAAATTATATTGCATTAATAGCAGTATTGACTTTTTTACCTGCTGTAGGAATATTGGTATTAAATTTAGATAAAGTATTCTTTTTTAATGTGATTCTTTTAGAGTATGCCTTGGGTATTTGTGCATATCTCATTTATATAGAATGCAATTTAAACTTTGTGCTGAATATTATTCTGATTCTATTGGGAACTGCATTTATTTTCTTTCAGAATATATTTAATGTGTTTGAAACTGGATTTGGTCGTGCTTTGGACAGAGGAGTGCCAGCCTTTTTATGTGTGGTTGGTGTGATTGGTTTGGAAAGCTTTTTTAAAACCATTATCATAAATTTGTAAATATTTTAGATAGATTAGGGAACACGTCTTATTCTATTTATCTGAGTCACCCATTCATACTGGTTATAGGAACAAAGTTATATATAAGCTATTACTTTTTTCAGAATCTTAATTTTGCTTTATTTTTATATGTGATCTGTATTTTTATTGGATACTATGTAAATAAATTTATTGAAGTCCCTTTAAATAGGACAGTTAAGAATTCATTTAAATCAAATTCTATATGGATATTAAAGATTAAACTATTTATTCAGAATTTAAGAAATATATAGTTAACCTGTTATATGAGAGTAGTCAATATCCTCATATAACAGGCTAATTTTATGAATTATTCAACTGTTACTGATTTTGCCAGATTACGTGGCTGGTCAACATCAGTACCACGCAGGACTGCCACATGGTAAGACAGTAGCTGTACTGGAATACAATAAACAATTGGCGCTAAAACAGCGTTTACTTCAGGAATATGCACGACATGCTGGCGCTCTTTGGCTTTAATGCCGCTATTTTCATCAGCGAAGACAAATAATTCACCACCACGTGCCTGAACTTCTTCCATATTGGATTTCAGTTTATCCAGCATGTCATCTTGCGGTGCTAGAATTACTACTGGCATGTCATTATCCACCAGTGCCAATGGACCGTGCTTCAGCTCACCCGCCGCATAACCTTCTGCATGAATATAAGAAATTTCTTTCAACTTTAGTGCACCTTCCAGTGCGATCGGGAAGTGTGTACCACGGCCTAGGAACAGACAATGCTGTTTCTCTACAAAGAGTTCAGAGAGACGCAGAATTTCATCATCATGACTTAAAGTATCTAGCAGTACCTTAGGCATATGCCATAGTCCAGTCGTGATCTCAGTCATCTGTTCAGCTGAAATGGCATTTTTCACTGTACCGATTTTCAGTACCAGTAACATCAAAGCTGCGAGCTGGGTGGTAAAGGCTTTGGTCGAAGCCACACCAATTTCAGGACCCGCTAAAGTCAGCAGGCTGTAATCTGTTTCACGTACCATTGAAGAAGTTGCAACATTACAAATCGTCATCGTCGTAATATTTACACCTTTTGATGTAGCACGTTTTTGGGTATCACGCAGAGCAGCTAAGGTATCGGCTGTTTCACCTGACTGAGAAATACACACATAGAGTGTATTATTGACAATCACTGGCGTACGGTAGCGGAATTCACTGGCAATCTCGACCTGACAAGGCAGATCAATCAGCTGTTCAAACCAGTATTTGGCAATCATGCCGGCATGGTAACTGGTACCACAGGCAATAATCTGGATTTGCTGGATTGTTGAAAAATCCTGTTCAGCATTTACCAGAAAATCTTCACGCAAGGTATTGTCATTCAAGGCTTGTGAAATAGTCTGTTTTAGGGCTTCAGGTTGCTCATAGATTTCTTTGAGCATGTAGTGCTTATATTCACCCTTAGAAGCATTGCTCACGGTGGCATCCAGTTCTTTGACTGGGCGATCTACCAGTTGACCATCCACAAATACTTCAATGGTAGTACGGGTCAGACGTGCAATATCACCTTCTTCAAGATAGATAAAGCGATTCGTGATTGGTAATAAAGCCAATTGGTCAGAACTGATAAAGTTCTCGCCAATACCGACACCGATGACCAGTGGTGAACCTTCACGTACGGTAATCAGTTCATCTGGATGATCTGTATGTACGATCCCGAGCGCATAAGCACCTTTCAGCTGTGGTACGACCTGACGTACTGCTTCAAGCAGGCTAGGGGTAGATTTCAGTGCATCGTTGACCAGATGGGCAACCACTTCAGTATCAGTTTGTGAAGTGAATACATAGCCTAAAGCTTCAAGATCATCTTTCAGCTCCTGGTAGTTTTCAATAATCCCGTTATGAACCACAGCAACATTACCCGAAATATGGGGATGAGCATTGTTTTCAGTCGGTTTACCATGAGTTGCCCAGCGTGTATGCGCAATGCCTAATGAACCATTAATCTGTGATTCATTCACAGCTTGCTCAAGATTCGCGACTTTACCCACACGGCGCTCACGTAGCACCTGGCTATTATTGATTAAGGCCAGACCCGCAGAGTCATAGCCACGGTATTCAAGACGTTTTAGGCCTTCAATTAAGATATTGCTGATATTACGTTCCGCGATGCCACCGACGATACCACACATACTAACTTCCTCTTATTTCTTGATTTTTTGCGGACGCTGATAGTTTTCTTTGGCAAATTGCTTGGAACGTTCTACCGCTAAACTGTTCTCTGCCACATCACGGGTAATCGTTGAACCCGCTCCCACTGTCGCGCCATTACCGATCTGGACCGGTGCAACCAGAGAGCTGTTAGAACCAATAAAAGCATGATCCCCAATGATGGTCTTAAATTTGTTGGCACCGTCATAGTTGCAGGTAATTGTTCCTGCACCAATATTGGAACCGCTTCCAACTTCAGCATCACCTAAGTAAGTGAAGTGATTCGCTTTGGAGCCTAGACCAATACTAGAATTTTTCACTTCAACAAAGTTGCCAATATGGACTTCAGCTGCCAGTTTTGCCCCTGGACGCAAGCGTGCAAATGGACCAATCTGTGCTTCTTCACCCACAATTGCCTGATCAAAGATGCTATATGGCTGAACTTTAGTACCTGCAGCAATCTTGGTATTTTTAATTACGCAGCCTGTACCAATTTCAACATTATCACCGAGTTCGCACTCACCTTCGATAATGACATTGATATCGATCCGCACATCTTTACCAACAGTGAGTTGACCACGTAAGTCAAAACGGCTTGGGTCAATGAGATGGACGCCTTGCTGCATCAGCTGTTTTGCCTGATAAGCCTGGAACTGACGTTCTAAAGCTGCCAGTTGTACACGGTCATTAACGCCTTCCACTTCAAAAGCCAGCTCAGGTTCTACAGATGCAACACTCATACCATCTGCTAAGGCCATTGCCACGATATCGGTCAGGTAATATTCACCTTGTGCATTGTCATTGCTTAAACGTGGAAGCCATTCATGTAATTTGGTATTACTGACCGCATAAATACCGGTATTAATTTCTTTAATTTGGCGCTGTTCTTCAGAAGCATCTTTATGTTCAACAATGGCTTGAATCTGCCCATCTTTACGCACAATACGACCATAACCACTGGCATCAGCAAGGGTTAATGTCACCAAGCCAATGCCTTGCTCTTGAGTAGCATCAAGCAGATTCTGAAGCGTCTGCTGGCTAATACAAGGGACATCACCCGACAGGATTAGTGAAATACCATCTTTAGGCAAAACAGGTAGTGTCATTTGTACGGCATGACCGGTACCAAGCTGTTCAGCCTGCTCTACCCACCGGATATCCTGGTCTGCAAATGCGGACTGAACCTGCTCACCGCCATGACCATAAATGGTAATAATATTGTCTGCATTGAGTTTTTTTGCTGTGTCGACCACATGGCCGAGTAAAGGTCGTCCTGCAAGCGGTTGTAATACTTTCGGTAAGTTGGAACGCATACGGGTTCCTTTACCTGCAGCAAGAATAATCACAGTCGTAGACATGTTCTAATCCTAGATATGGCTTAAGCCATCGTGAAGTAAAAATAAATCCAAATACAAAGTGCTGCCCAGAGGCCAGCGATAATGTCATCCAGCATGATGCCAAAACCACCCCCAACCTGACGGTCAATGACTCGAATCGGCCAAGGTTTCCAGACATCAAATAATCGGAACAGGGCAAAGCCAATGAGTAGCCATAACCAGTTCATCTGACCTAAATAGATCAGTGGCAAAAAGGTGATGGATTGTCCTGCAAACTCATCCCAGACAATGCGTCCATCATCATGTACACCCATGACCTTGGCAGTTTGGCCACAGATATATATGCCAATCAGGGACATGATGACAATGGCAAAAAGACTGTTTAGAAAACCTAAGTAGAGCCAGATGGGTACAAATAAGAGTGCAAAAGCTGAACCAAAAGTTCCGGGCGCTTTAGGTGTCAGACCAGAACCAAATCCTACCCCACTAAAGACAATGAGCCGGTTGGTCCATGACATGCTTTTAAAATTGATCGCAGGTTTATGCAAAATGTTGATATCCGTTAAATTGAAGTGAATGATCTACGCCATCTTTTTCAAAAGTTAAACCGTGTTGCTGCTGAATGGAGCCAATTATACTAATCGAAACATCCAGCTGTTTTTGCAATAATTTTTCATAATTTTGCGGGTTTATTGTAAAGCATAACTCGTAGTCATCACCACCCGCGAGGGCGTATTGCCAACGCTGTTCATCATTTAATGCCTGCAGGGCAGGACTGATGGGTAAGTTTTCAAGCGCTAGCTTTGCACCTATACCTGATGCCTTAAGAATATGTCCTAAATCTTGTGCCAGACCGTCTGAAACATCAATCATGCTATTAGCTAGGCCTTTTAAGGCAGTACCCAACTGACAGCGTGGGGTTGGATAATCCAAACGTTGCTGTAATGGGTGACCGAGATGATTTAAAGCAAAAGCAGCATCACCCACTGTACCGGATACACAAATCAGATCACCAGGCTTGGCACCTGAACGGGGTACAGCTTTACCAATCTCTACCCAACCCAGCGCAGTCACAGATAAGGTCAAATGAGGGCTTTGTGTGGTATCACCACCAATTAAACTCACACCAAATTGATCGCAGCAATCATAGAGACCCTGACTAAAAGCTTTTAGCCAGTCATGATCAATTTGGGGTAGGCTCAAGGCAAGTAAAATGCTATGCGGGGTCGCGCCCATGGCTGCAATATCAGAAAGATTAACAGCGACAGATTTCCAGCCAATCGCATGAGGATCGGTGTCTAAAGGAAAATGACGTCCAGCAACGAGGGTGTCGGCACAGATGACCAGTTGTTGCTGTGGAGGAGGGGTGAGCAAGGCTGAGTCATCGCCAATGCCTAAATCGACAGAATTTTTATTCTGACGATTGAAATAGGTATCGATAATCGAAAACTCAGCCATATAACAATTCGACTAGATTAGTTGGCTTGCTGTTTTTCTGCTGCACGTAAAGTTGTTGCTAAACGGTCCAATACACCATTGATGTATTTATGGCTGTCTGCACCGCCAAAGTGTTTAGCTAACTCAATTGCTTCATCCAGAACCACGCGGTATGGAATCTCAAGATGTTCTTTGAGTTCATAGGCGCCTAGGCGAAGTGTAGCGAGTTCTACACCATCAAGTGCAGAAAGTTCACGATCCAGCACAGGGATAAGCAAAGCATCCAATGCTTCATGATTGGCAACCACTTGAGTCAACAATTCATGATAATAGCTGAGATCCACTTTGTGCATGGCATTGTCCACACGAGTACGTGCTTCAATCTCATGCACCGGATTGTGGCTCATCTGCCATTCATAAATTCCTTGTACAGCAAAGCGACGTGCTTTACGTTTTGCTGCATAAGTTGCTTGAAGTGTTTGCGACATAGCGTTAAATAGCCTTTAACAAGTTAACCATTTCAATAGCAGTCAAGGCAGCTTCACTACCTTTATTACCTGCTTTTGTACCCGAGCGTTCAATCGCCTGTTCGATACTATCCGTAGTCAATACACCATTAATCACTGGTAAGCCAGTGTCTAGGCCAACCACGCCCAAACCTTTGGCACATACACCAGCTACAAAATCGAAGTGAGGCGTGCTGCCACGAATCACAGCGCCCAGCGCGATGATGGCATCGAAACGATCTGAAGCTGCCAGTTTTTTCGCAACTACAGGAAGTTCCCAAGCACCAGGTGCATGAACAACAGTGATATTATCCTCTGATACGCCATGGCGTTTCAATGTATCAATGGCACCTTCTAACAGATGTTCAACAACAAAGCTATTAAAACGACCAACTAAAATCGCATAACGGTCTTCGTTCGCGAGATGCAACATACCTTCAATACGGCGAACTGCCATAGGAACCTCGATTATTTCTCTGATGTTTGTTGTGCGGTGATGTATTCCACCACTTCTAAGTTAAAGCCGGACAGGGCATTGAAACGTAATGGAGAGCTGAGCAGCTTCATTTTTTCCACGCCGAGGTCACGTAAAATTTGTGCGCCGACCCCAATGGTCTGATACTGCTGAGACAGGGCAGCATTAGATTTTACATTTTTGGGTGCTGTAAGTGCATCTAAGGCAGGGCCTAAGTCCTGTAAATGGCGCTGGCCAATCCAGACCAGAACACCGCGTTCACTCTTGGAAATTTCTTTTAAGGCACGGTCCAGGTTCCAAGCTGGTTCGCCATCCTGCTTGTTCAGTTTGAGCAAGTCGCGGGTCGGGTTAAAACCATGTACACGCACTGTGGTCACGCCCTCTTTAGGCTCACCTTTGACCAAGGCCAGATGGATATCCGGATTACCCAGTTCACGATAGCGGTACAGGTCAAAGCTGCCGTATTCAGTATCAATACTTTGCTGATCGATACGCTCAACCGTTTGTTCATTGGTCATACGGTAATGAATCAGATCGGCAATCGTACCGATTTTCAGGCCATGCTTTTCAGCAAACACTTCAAGATCCGGACGGCGCGCCATGGTGCCATCTTCATTGATGATTTCACAAATGACTGATGCTGGTTCCAGTCCTGCTAAACGAGAAAGATCGCAACCTGCCTCAGTATGTCCGGCACGGTGCAATACACCGCCTGGCTGCGCCATCAGCGGGAAGATATGTCCCGGCTGTACAATATCTGCCGGTTTGGCATGAGCAGCCACAGCAGTTTGAATTGTATGGGCACGTTCAGCTGGAGAAATACCGGTAGAAATACCTTCAGCCGCTTCAATCGACAGGGTGAAGTTGGTTCCATGCTGGGCACCGTTGGCATCTACCATCAACGGCAGATTCAACTGCTGACAACGCTCTTTACTTAAAGTCAGGCAGACCAGACCACGTGCATGGGTGATCATGAAGTTGATATCTTCAGGACGTACGTGTGTGGCAGCAATCACCAAATCGCCTTCATTTTCACGGTCTTCATCATCCATCAGGATGACCATTTTTCCTGCACGGATATCTGCTACAAGCTCTTCAACAGTATTGAGCGGCATCAACCTTCACCTTCTTTTTTGATCTATACCAGACCGAATCATGACATTATTACTGCATAGTCTAACGCTTTTTAAGCAATTTTGCCTATGCTTATTGCTTTCCCTCAGGGGTTCATTGTTATACACAGTCTTGCGTAGCATGAAAAGTCGACTTTAAATGAAAGCACAGGCTTTATGCTGGATTTTTAAACGATCAGAAAGCATAAAAAATGACAAACTTATTTAAAATCAATATAACTATAAATAATCTCTTATTTTTTATGCAGTTTTATTTATTAGTTTAATACAGCTCCTAAAAATACGTATACCTCCTCATTCTTCCCTTTATAAATTTTTTACCAATCAGTTTAAAATTCTGTTTGAAATAATGAATGAATCAGGCGGACCGAAGTCCACCCGAATTTAGATCAGTTTAGAAGAAACCTGCTGGTTTGGTTGAATAACTCACTAACAGGTTTTTGGTTTGCTGATAATGATCCAGCATCATGCGATGGTTTTCACGGCCAATCCCGGATTTTTTATATCCACCAAAGGCTGCATGAGCCGGGTAGATATGATAGCAGTTGGTCCAGACCCGACCGGCCTGAATCGCACGACCAGCGCGGTAAGAGGTATGTGCTGAACGTGACCAGACACCAGCACCGAGTCCATAAATCGTATCATTGGCAATTTTGATGGCTTCATCGAAGTCTTTAAAAGTCGTCACTGCCAATACCGGTCCAAAAATTTCTTCCTGAAAGGTGCGCATGTCATTGGAACCTTTAAAAATTGTTGGCTCGATATAAAAGCCTTGTCCCACTTCCTGACGTTCATTGCCGCCTAACAAGATTTCCGCACCTTCTTCACGGCCTGTTGCAATACAGCCGAGAATCTTGTCCTGCTGTTCCTGTGAAGCCTGAGCCCCGATCATGGTCTCGGTATCCAGGGGATGACCAGTCTTGATCTTTTTCACTCGCTCTACTGCAAGTTCCAGGAATTGGTCGGCAATACTTTCCTGAACCAGCGCACGTGAAGGGCAGGTACAGATTTCACCCTGGTTTAAAGCAAACATGGTAAAGCCTTCCAGGGCTTTTTCCAGGAAATCATCTTTCTGATCCATGATGTCAGCAAAGAACAGGTTCGGAGATTTACCTCCAAGTTCCAGCGTCACTGGAATAATATTCTCGGTGGCATATTGCATGATCAGCTGACCCACAGCGGTAGAACCGGTAAAGGCAATCTTGGCAATGCGTGGATTAGTCGCCAGTGGACGGCCGACTTCAACGCCGTAGCCATTCACGATATTTAACACCCCTTCAGGTAACAGGTCCTGAATCAGTTCAACCAGCACTAAAATACTCACCGGTGTCTGTTCAGCAGGTTTCAGCACAATACAGTTTCCGGCTGCGAGAGCTGGGGCCAGTTTCCAAGCCGCCATCAGAATCGGGAAGTTCCACGGGATAATCTGACCCACGACACCCAATGGCTCATGAAAATGATAAGCAATAGTGTCTTCATCAATTTCCGAGATGCCGCCTTCCTGGGCGCGAATACAGCCGGCAAAATAGCGGAAATGGTCAATGGCTAAAGGAATATCGGCTGCCAGGGTTTCTCGGATCGGCTTGCCATTATCCCAAGTCTCTGCAACTGCTAGTAACTCAAGATTTTCTTCAAGACGATCGGCAATTTTTAATAAAATATTGGAACGGGTAGTAGGGGAGCTGTTATTCCATTGCTGTTTGGCGGCATGAGCAGCATCCAGCGCCAGTTCAATATCTTCCACTGATGAGCGCGGAACTTTGGTAAAGGCTTTTCCATCTACGGGGGAGACATTATCAAAATATTCACCTTTGACGGGTGGGACCCATTTGCCGCCAATGAAGTTTTCGTATTGGGATTTAAATTGCACTTTTGAACCGTCAGTATTGGGATCTGCATAACGCATAATTCTATTCCTTGATATGATTATTATTGATGAATGCCGAACCACTTCTGCCCTGCAAAAGCCCTCAGATTCAACATCTCAGCTCTACTATAGAGAGGGAAAAAAATCGCAGGATAAATACTTACAAGCTTGCTACAAAAGGCAACATTTGGATAAAAATGGAATTTATTATTTTTATAAATTTCAATATTTTATTTTTATAATGACATGATTTTAATATGTAAAAAGCATTACTGATCAGCTTGATATTTTTATTTCATATCTAAGCGAAATAGATAAATAAAATTATTGAAAAATAAGACAGGCAGAGCTTGCTACCTATCTTATTCATCTGGCTTATAGGGCTTTATTTTCCAGCCATTGAAATAGCTGCTGATAGACCTGCTCACGAACCGGTTTTTCTGAAAGAACCAGATCATGTATCCCATTTTGAATCGAACAGAGTTGCACATCGCCCTGGATTTTCTGCGCATGTTCAATCATATCGCGTACCTGAAGAATCACATCACTGGTTTGAGCATTACGGTTAAAACGTAGGGGATAAGTGGTTTTGTGGGCATGCATCAGCAAAGTTGGAATATTTAAACGCACACCCTGATGAATTTCTTTTTGTGCTTCGTGAATGGCATGTACAAAACTCAGACGCACCCAGTGATAGCTAGGTTTTTTCCATTCCAGATCAAAATGCCATTCCCCCTGATAGCTGATATGCAGACTAGGCACATAATGACGATTTAAGCGGCTGGGAAATAGCATTTCCGGAAAACGTTTTCCCAGACGGCTTAATTTAGGCACCAGAAACTTTTTCTCAAAAGGCGTCATATTAAAGTCATAAAAAGGGCTATTGAGCCATAAGCCTTTAATTAAGGGATGATCCGGATGATGTGCTGCATACAGGGTAGTAATTAGCCCGCCAGTAGAATGGCCACTGAGTAAAACCGTGTCATGGCCTTCCTGTCCAATAATTTCAAGAGCCTGGCTGATTTCTGCATCATATTCTGAAAGATGATAGACATTATAAAGTTTCTGATGGGACAGATAGGATCGGCCGTATTTACGTAAATCCAGTGCATAAAAATCAAAACCTTGCTGATTAAAACGCTCTGCCATTTCAGTCTGGAAAAAATAATCAATAAAGCCGTGAATATAGAGGACAGCTTTAGAGGTCGGTTGGTCTGCCTTTTTGCGGATCAGTGTGGCAACTACTGTGCCTTCAGTATCTGGCGGGAATTCTAAAGTGGCCTGTTCATAACCTTCACCCAGAATATCAGGTTGATATTCAAGGCTGGAAAGCGGATGGGACATATTGTTCTACTCATGATTATTTTTATTCACTTATCCTTGTGGATTGGCTTGCATTTGTCAAATCCTGCTGTCTGATCCATTTGAGATCAGTAGTCCTATTCAAAAAATAGCCAAATATAAAATCTCAGGTCATTGGCAGCCTGATTGACTAAATAAAAATTAATAAAAAACCCCGGCATCCTGCCGGGGTTTTTCGTATTGGTTAGCTCGGTATAACTCCTGTCGTACCTTACAATCCTTGTGCTTATCTATTGTCATTGTTATATGGAACTTCCTGTTCCTGATGTAAGTATCATAGGAAAATTCTACTATCTGGGATAGCTGCAAAGAACTGGAATCGATGTAAGTCAATGCGTACAAATCTGACTGAAAATTATCCGTATTTTTCTGTAGAAGTGAGAATTTATTCTGAATCATGCGCTTCGATAAATTAGCCGATTATGGCTATTTTGCTTGTTTTTAAGACAATTTTTTTTATTTTAATGCAGTTAGAATATGTTGATCGATGAGGGGATAAAAAATGAAATCTATTGCAGTCTTTTGTGGTTCAGCTATGGGGAATAGCGAAAATTTTAAAGAGCAGGCCCAAGCTTTGGGTGAGTCTATTGCGAAACGGGGAATCACGCTGGTTTATGGTGGCGGCCGAGCTGGACTGATGGGTGTTGTGGCTGATAGTGCATTACATGCTGGTGGAACAGTCATTGGAGTAATTCCACAAAATCTGGTCGATGCAGAATTGGCCCATCCGCTGTTAACAGAGCTGCATGTGGTGAAAAATATGCATGAACGTAAGACAAAAATGTCTGATCTGGCGGATGCATTTATTGCTTTGCCGGGCGGGGTGGGGACTTTAGAAGAAATTTTTGAGCAGTTGACCTGGGGGCAATTGGGTCTTCATCAGAAACCTTGTGCATTTTTAAATATCCATGGATTTTATGATGAATTGCTGAATTTCTTGATGAAAACGACTGAGGCTGGATTTACCCAGTCACGTTTTACCGATGCCTTGATTTCCTCAAGTTCAATTGAGGAAGTTTTGGATGCTTTGGAGCATTATCATGCGCCTGAACCGAAATGGAATAAAAGCGTAAAGGTAGTAGAATCGGTATGAGTAATAAAGTGATTACGATTGCTGCGGCTATCATTCTGAATGAACAGAATCAGATTTTGTTGGTTCGTAAAAAAGATACCGATTTCTTTATGCATGTGGGCGGAAAGCTGGAACCCAATGAATTGCCTGAAGCTGCACTTTCTAGGGAAGTTCTGGAAGAGACAGGCTGTGAGATGGAAATACTGTCTTATATTGGCAAATATGAAACCGTGGCTGCGAACGAATTGAATCATTCGCTGGTCAGTTATTTGTATCAGGTTAAGTTAAAAAGTCAGCCACAGGTTCAGGCTGAACTTGCGGAAATGCAATGGGTTGATCTCAATCATCCAGACCTGCCTTTAGCCCCTTTAACTCGGGATATTTCAATTCCATGGTGTAAGCAACTATTGGGAATCTAATGGGATCTCAAAAAATTTTAATCTATAGATATGAAATTTAACCAGATTGTCATATTAGAGCGTTAACATTGATGTTTACAAAAGCCCATTTCCCCTCAAATGGGCTTTTTTTATGGTTTTTTATCATTAATTGCTTGGATGAATTAGAAGCCTCAACCTGTATGAAGTGCAATAATTTCGTTAAGGCTTCTTTAAAAAGGATAAATTGAACCAAGGTTCTATGGGTTCAAAATTTAAGGAAATTTTCTTAATTTGAGAAAAAAGCAGGCTTAATCAGAATATTGAATTATTGAGAATAGCAATAAAAAAAGCCCCAATCTTTCGATCAGGGCTTTTTGAATCTGGAGCGGGAAACGAGACTCGAACTCGCGACCCCAACCTTGGCAAGAGTCACCGACATAAAATACACTAAATTACATAATTGGTATGTTAATAAACTCTATATATAACAGTTATATAGAGTTTTAATTTTGTGTGACGTAATTTAAGGTGGGGTAGGGTACTTTGATTTTTGGTCACTAATTTATTGTGATAATCAACAATAATAACCAACATTCATATGCTTAATCTAAGAGTGTTTTCTCTGTACACGACAAATTTCATAGGATCCTTGTCCTATCAGGCTTTTCTTTCTTAAAATTGCTAGCACTTTCTTAAATTCTTCTTTTTTTCCAAAACCAATCAAACGTAGAATAGCCATTTGAACATAGTCCAAACCGTAGCGAAATAAACTTACTGAAAGTCGTCCATGCTTCTTTATTTTTATCGCTTTTTTCCGATCATGTTGCCATTCACCTGTTAAATAGCACCAACAGAAACCGATAGCTAGCACTGCTATCAATTTCTTGACTCGTCTAGGGTCTGTTAAACGAGTATTTTCAAGATTGAATCCACGTCCTTTGAGACAACTAAATAACGTTTCGATTTCCCAGCGTAATGCATAATCACGAATAGCAGAAGCATTAAACATAGGAGAAACAACTAGTAAAAGCTCTCCATCTTCTAATCGTAGCGCACTAATATACAGTTTCACTCGACCAACCCAAATACGTCGTTTACGACATTCAGTTTGACCAACTTGAAGATGACGAAATAAATCACTAATTTTATGATTCTTGGCTAAGTGATTGGTCACCATAAAGTTTTTTTAACACGTATACAGAAGTTAATGTCATTTTCAATTAACCATGTAAACCATTTCTCACCGATAAATTCTCTGTCTGCAAACACATTCACAATACGATCTTTACCAAAAATGGAGATAAAGCGTTGAATCAAAGCAATATGCTCTTTTGTATCTGAATTTCCACGTTTATTGAGCAATGTCCAAACAATAGGTATCACTATTCCACGATAGACGATGGCTAACATCAAGATATTAATATCTCGTTTTCCCCATTTCCAATTAGTTCTATCCAAAGTTAATTGGACTTTATCGAATGAAAATATATTGAAAATTAACTGAGAAATTTGACGATAATCGAAATACTGATCTGCAAAGAAGCGTTGTTGTATACGTCGATAAAATGATTGTGGTAAGCACTTGATGGGTAAGGCTTTAGATGCAGAAGAAAGATTACATGTCTGTTTTACAATTAATGCAAGCATAATCAGTGTAAAACATTTTGCATGTGACTTGTTCCACTTTAGATATTTGTTTAAGATGAGATGTAACTCATTGAAATGTGTCATCATATTCGTCGTCAGAAAACAAGTATTATGCCATTATTTCAATGAGTTATCTTTTTTTGTCGTGTACAAAGATATTTTTTAATGATAAATAAAAAGCCTATTTTTAAAGAAATTTAGCATACGGCATAGTGAAAACAACAATAGAGCAATTACTCAACAATAAACATTAACATCAATTATTTAGATCATATTCAATTTTAATAAAAAGACAAATGTGTATTAAAAATAGCCATCATACGTCTATTTTTGATTACAAAATATAATGAGGGGATTGCTTCCCATTTCATACATTTTTCATATATAAAAAGACATACTATTTTTAAGGTTTTTCTAAACCAATTTTTTTACTTCATAATTTTTAACATCATAATTAAAGGTGAACCATGCAAAATAAGAAGCGCACCCCATTAGACGCGCAACAGTCCCATCTTTGGATTATTGGTGGTGGTATCGCAGGTATGGCTGCTGCTGCATTTGCAATCCGTGATGCCAAAGTCCCTGCCAAAAATATCCATATTTTAGAAGAACTCGATATTTCAGGTGGTTCGATGGATGGTGGACATACACCGCATGCCGCGCAAGCTTGGGTAACACGTGGTGGGCGAATGCTGACCGATGAAACTTATTTGTGCCTATGGGACTTATTTTCCAGTATTCCATCTTTGGAAAATCCAGACATTTCGGTGCGTGAAGAATGTCGTGAGTTTAATGAAAAAGTGAAAACCCACGCCAATGCACGGTTGATTGATGCCGAACATGTCATTGCGGATGCAGCAAAGCTTGGTCTGAATACGCTACATCGTGCACAGATGCTGCGCCTATTAGCTTCAAAAGAAGAAAAAATTGGCAGTCGCCGCATTGATGAGTTTTTTGATGAAACCTTTTTTGAAACCAATTTCTGGCGCATGTGGCGCACGACTTTCGCTTTTCAAAAATGGCACAGTGCAGCAGAGTTAAGACGCTATTTCTTGCGTTTTATTCAAGAATTGCCACGCATTCATACCTTAGCGGGTGTGAAACGTACCAAGTACAACCAATATGACTCGATGATTCTGCCCCTACAGCGTTGGTTAGTCGCACAAGGCGTCGATGTGCGTTTTGGACACTATGTCACAGATGCAGACTTCATTACCAATGCTGAAACTCAAGAACGCTACGCTTCACGCCTATATGTACAATTGCCTGAAGGCTCAGAGCAAATTAATCTGAAAGCCAATGATTTAGCTATTTTCACTTTAGGCTCTATTACAGCAGACTCACGTTATGGCGGTAATCATGACGTGCCTGCCCTTATTCGTCATCGAGAAGATCATGGCTGGACGCTTTGGGAAACGCTGGCACAAAAAGCCCCAGACTTTGGCCGTCCAATGACTTTTTATGGCAATGTCGATGAACATAAGTGGGAGTCTTTCACTCTGACCATGAAAGATGACGTGCTACTTAAACGTATTATTGACTATACAGGCAATGAACCAGGCACAGGCGCACTCATGACTTGGTATGAGTCGGGTTGGCATTTATCCATCGTGGTTCCTGCACAGCCACACTTTGCCGACTTACCTGAAGGTTTATATACCTTATGGGGCTACGGTTTCCAAATTGACCATATAGGCGATTACATCAAAAAACCAATGTCCGAAGCCACGGGGCAAGAAATCCTAACAGAACTGATTAAACAGCTCGGTTTTGACGACATTTTAGATCATGTTTTGGCAACGACTGATGTTACTACCGCCATGATGCCATACGCCTCTGCCCTATTCGCCTGCCGTAAACCGGGGGATCGTCCACAGGTAATTCCACAAGGCTCACAAAACTTTGCTTTCCTTGGACAGTTTGTGGAAATTGAAGATGACGTGGTCTTTACTGTGGAATATTCAGTTCGTGGGGCGATGCTTGCCATTTATGAATTTTTTGGGGTGGAACGTGAAATCCCTGAAATTTACAACGGTCTACTTGATCCCAAAGTGGGTTTAAAAGCTTTAGAAACAGTGTTCCACTAAGTTTTTAATATATAGCGATAAGAGCACCTTTATGTCGCCACTATTACATAGTTTAATTTAAGCAACGTTTGGATACACGAGTGTGGCAGGGATGCCACACGTTATCCATCATAATAGGGATGTTATGTATGGGTAACAAAGGCTTTTGCTTTCTTTTGGCTTATCAAAAGTAAGGGTATTGCCTACACAAACACCTTTTATACTTTATTGAAAGTTGAGGCCGTGTACGCACCTAATTTTAAATTGGATAAAAAGAAAAATTAGATAAAACTTTATACCTCATTCGTAAATAAATTGACTAATCAACATAGGAAAAACATCTCCACGTTTTAAATAATACTCCGAAACTGACTAAGTGCTTTTCTATCTTTTTCTCATGATTTTAGATTTCATAAAAATTACCTCTGTACACGACAAATTTCATAGGATCCTTGCCCTATCAGGCTTTTTCTTTCTTAAAATTGCTAGCACTTTCTTAAATTCTTCTTTTTTTCCAAAACCAATCAAACGTAGAATAGCCATTTGAACATAGTCCAAACCGTAGCGAAATAAACTTACTGAAATGTAGGGGTTACACGGTTTGTCGCCATTACAGCATGTCCAACTGGTGTTGCGCATACGTTTATGGCGGCCGAAGCCTTACAACAAGGTGCAGTAAAGCACGGTTATCAGATTGATGTTGAAACCCAAGGATCGGTTGGGGCTAAAAATATTTTATCGGCAGAAAGTATTGCCAAAGCAGATGTGGTGATCTTAGCAACGGATATTGAGGTCAATACAGATCGCTTTGTAGGCAAACGTGTATATCGCTGCAGTACAGGATTTGCCCTTAAGCAAACGGATAAGACTTTTGCAAATGCAATTGCTGAGGCCAAAGTGCTTGAAACGGGTAAGCAAATAGCCACTAAGACAGGAAATGAAAACAAAGAAAAAACAGGAATTTATAAACACCTTTTAACAGGGGTGTCTTTCATGCTGCCGATGGTGGTGGCGGGCGGTTTGATCATTGCCATCTCGTTTATGTTTGGCCTCAATCCTGTTGAAGGAAGCTTTGCCGCATCCTTAAAGCAAATAGGTGCTGCAGCATTTACTCTTATGGTACCTATGCTGGCAGGTTACATTGCTTATTCTATTGCGGATCGTCCGGGTTTAACTCCAGGTTTGATTGGCGGTTTACTTGCCACACAATTAGAGGCAGGCTTTCTCGGTGGATTAGTTGCAGGTTTTATTGCAGGTTATATTGCGTTATTTTTATCGAAACAGCTTAAACTCCCGAGTAGCCTAGAAGCATTAAAACCAATATTGATTATTCCACTATTGGCCAGTTTAGCTGTTGGTTTAATCATGATTTATGTGGTTGGACAGCCTGTTGCACAATTGTTTGAATTACTCACACACTTCCTTGCCAATATGGGGACGACCAATGCCATGATCATGGGGGTTATCCTTGGGAGTATGATGTGTATTGATGTTGGGGGCCCAATAAACAAAGCGGCTTATGCCTTTACGGTGGGCTTACTTACGTCACAAACATACGGACCGATGGCGATTACCATGGCTGCGGGTATGGTACCGCCATTGGGTATGGCAATTGCAACTTTTCTAGCAAAGCATAAATTTCCCAAACCTGAGCAAGATGCAGGGAAGGCTGCTGTAGTTCTGGGCCTATGTTTCATTTCGGAAGGGGCTATTCCGTTTGCTGCCAAAGACCCGATTCGAGTGCTTCCATGTGCGATCGCAGGTGGTGCTGTAACTGGGGCTTTGGTTGCATTATTTAAATGTGAACTAGTCACTCCTCATGGCGGTGTAATGGTACTGATCATTCCGAATGCGATGAATTATCCATTAAAATATTTATTGGCGATTGCGATTGGAAGTGTGGTGACTGGTGTAGCTTATGCCGTAATAAAACAACGGTTAGAATAAGCCCTTCATAGAAGCTTTGTGAAAGCTATTTAGTGCAATAAATGAATATTATGCTCAATCCTATTTTGGATCAGTTGGAGAGTCTCTGCTTGAATTTGTCCAGGTAATAGGTCATGAGCGATATTGCTGAATCAGATTGTAACCTTACAAATCGAGCCAATAATTTCATCAACTTCTTGGACACAAAGTTCCGCTTCCTGAGTACCAAGTTTCACAAGAGCTTGTCGAGGAATATTCAGTGCCTCACCCATGATATCCATTTGATGTGGAGGAAAGTTCTAAACCTTTACTGATCGCTTCTGCACTGTATTCAAAGGCGATTAATGGCCGACCTGTGATTGCGGTTGAGGAGACCAATGTACCCCAAAGCCAATATTCACCCCATCCATTGTAGTAAACATTAAGTTTTTGAGCATGGATTTATTTCCTTTTGATACGTTGGCGAGCAGTACTGTTCTGAAATGACAGCTTTGTCCGTTATAATTGTATAAACATTTTTGGTTTCTGGTAATTATGTCCTCATTGATCAATTTTCTATCTCGCTTTAGTACAGCAACTCTTCAGCGCAGTCTGAGCTATGCTAAACACATTGATAGGGAAACGATTGAGTTCTTTGAGGAAAAAGACGGGGTTACGATGTATGCCCAAATTGAAGGGACAGATTATTACGATACCGCAATTACCTATAATCCCCAAAAAGACCGTTTAATCGATGACGACTGCACTTGTCCGGTTGGATATAACTGTAAACATGCTGCTGCTTTAGCGCGGTTATTCTTTCAGGAATATCGCCAGGAATTTCAGCAGCGTTATGCTGACTCTCAATCCCCGCAGGGAATCACAAAACGCCAACGGGGGGATGATCAGGCGCAGCGCTGGTTGAATGATTTTAAACGGTATTTACAACAGACTGAACCAGAGCAATCTGTCAAAACAAACAATTATTTAATTTACCTGTTAGATCAGTCTGTCAGCTTAAAGAAATTGACAGTTGATGTTCAGAAGGCCAGACGCAATAAAAACGGCTCAATTGCGGGGGAAAGTTATTATACCCAATATGAAAATATCACCAGAAAGCATCTGACTTTACCTGAACAAAAACGACAATTATTTAACCAGATTTATTATTATGCCAAAATAAACAGTGACGAACGTTTTTATCAAAGCAATCTTGATATCTCCGGAATTTTATTGGAGCATTTCAAATCTTTTATTCAAAGTGGCGATGTGTACTGGCAAAAAAAGAGCCATACTGCACTTCAATGGTCAGAACAAGGCTATCACATCGAACTGATCTGGCAACAAGGTGTAAACAAACAGACAGAGCATTTAAATATTGAATTGGTCAATGGTGATATTCGACTCGATTTAAAATCAAATCCACATATCCAAATTCTCGCTAGCCAGCCACCGTGTTATGTGGATATTCAACAGAACACGGTGGGCCAGTTATATGGTGAATATACGGCAAATCTTCTGTACCATTTTTTACAGATGCCTGATCTTCCATCTATGCTCTTGCCAGAGTTTGAGAAACTGACTCATCAATATTCAGACGTGAAAAATCTGCCTCAGCCCGAGTCTATTCAGCATATTGATGTCCTTGAGGGTAGTCCCCAGCCAATTTTACGCTTCGGTGTTTTAGATAAATTTGATTGGAAATGGGAAGAGTCTGTTTGTGCTGAAATTGAATTCTCCTATGCAGGCGGGCGAATTAAAGCAGGTACATCAGGTGACAGTTTCATTGGTGAGCAGCATGACAAAATGGTGCGACAGCTTCGGGACTTAGTTCAGGAACAACAGTCAATCCAGCGTTTACAGCTATTGGTCGAATCACTGAAGTGGGTGAAAGATCTTAGTTATGACCAGCAATTAAAACTGGATAAACAACGTCTTGACTCTATGGTTTTTGCGTTCTATGGAGACTGGATCAAACAGCTGATGCCCATCAATCAAATTGAATTGATGGGATGGCAGATAGAGCATCTGGAACACAGCCCATTTAAGCTGCAATATGTTGAAAATTTAAATATTTCTATCACTGAATCTGAAAGCCAACAAGACTGGTTCAATATCGGGGCGACCGTTCAGGACAGTGCAGGCAATAGCTATGATTTACTCGATGCACTTGTGGCTTTGGTGAAAGAACAGCCTGATTTACTTGATCCACGGATTTTTAGTCATCTGAATGACGGTCAAATTTTCACCCTGAAAACTGCAGTTGATCAACCTGATTTGGCTCTATCCGCTAGGGATATTAAGCCGGTATTGTTGCATCTGCAGAGCATTTTACAGCAAGAAGAGCGTAGCATAGATCGCTATGATGCGAGTCAACTATTAGAATTACAGCATCATCTGGGGATGGTGTGGCAGGTCAGTAATCGCCTGCAGCAATTTGCGCAGAAATTCAAACAAGGCTATCAGCAACAACTGCCGACACCACAAGGTTTTCAGGGGGAATTGCGTCCATACCAGCAGCAGGGCCTTGGCTGGTTACAGTTTTTAAGGGAAACCCAGCATGGCGGGATTTTGGCGGATGATATGGGCTTGGGGAAAACAGCACAAACTTTAGCCCATTTACTCATGGAAAAGCAGGCTGGTCATTTGCAGGACAGACCCGCCTTAATTGTTGCACCCACATCGCTGATGCATAACTGGTTCAAAGAAGCGGAGAAATTTACCCCTGAGCTCAAGGTACTGCTGCTACAAGGCCCCGACCGCCATCAGTATTTTGAGCAGATTTCACACTATGACATTGTGTTAACCACCTACCCGCTCTTGGCGAGAGATGAAGAGCAACTGAAGCAATATGAATATCATCAACTCATTCTGGATGAAGCGCAGAATATTAAAAATCCGCGTGCCAAAGCTGCACAGGTAGTACGGCAATTAACAGCGCGACATCGTCTATGTCTAACCGGTACACCTATGGAAAATCATTTGGGTGAGCTGTGGGCACTATTTTATTTCCTGATGCCAGGATTTTTATATTCACAAGAAATTTTTAATAAAAAGTACCGTCATCCGATTGAAAAGCGCGGTGATGAGCAGTTAAGACAAAAGTTGGTCAACCGGATTAAGCCCTTCATTTTACGTCGCTTGAAAACTGACGTAGCCAAAGAGTTGCCAGAAAAAACCACGATTGAAGTCAATATTGATATGAATGACCAGCAATCCAAGTTATATGAGGCTGTTCGTGCCACGATGCAGGCAAGCATTCAGAAAATTGTGGCAGAAAAAGGCTTTAAACGTAGTCAAATTCAAATTTTAGATGCCTTGCTGAAGCTACGTCAGGTGTGCTGCCATCCTAGCTTACTAAAGCTGGATTCAGTGAAAATTGGGCAGGCAAACTCTGCCAAACTTGAACAGTTGATGGATATGGTCGTTCCAATGGTGGAAGAGGGACGAAAAATTCTTATTTTCTCTCAGTTTACCTCAATGTTGGAACTGATTGAACAACAGCTCCATCACGCAGAAATTGGCTATGTGAAGCTGACTGGAAAGACCAAAAAGCGAGATGAAGTCATTACAGCATTTCAGTCTGGACAAGTGCCGGTATTTTTAATCAGTCTGAAAGCAGGAGGGGTTGGTCTGAATCTAACTGCCGCAGATACGGTCATTCACTATGATCCATGGTGGAACCCTGCTGCTGAAGATCAAGCTTCAGATCGTGCATGGCGGATTGGACAGGACAAGCCGGTATTTGTGTATAAGCTGATTACCAATAAAAGCATAGAAGAAAAAATTATTGCCTTGCAGCAGAATAAAGCAGAACTGGCACAGTCTATTCTAAGCACAGATCATGAAGGCGAAGCGAAACTGACGGAAAATGATGTGATGAAATTGTTTGAGAAATTTTAGCTTGGTTACAGGTTTCCTCTAATTATCTGTAAGTATCTGAAAGTCTGGATGCAATCTTTTCCAATGTTCTCTTAATTTTTCTTTATGAACAGAAATCATAGGTAAGTCTAGTAATAGCACTGGCCATACTGAACGTGCTTTGTCCATAATGGCGTGAAGTTGTTTTTCAATAACACGCCATGGAACACCGACTTTTTCAGCCCATTGTTCAAAGTGTTTCATCTCAGCTAAATACCAATCTTTATTTTTGGCAAGATTCAATGCGAAATGAAGCTCATTTTCAATATATACACTAGTCATCAATATATCGTATGCGGGAGATAATCTTGGTGTTCTTTTGTCCTGATAAATCATACTCCAGTTTTTTAAGTGTGCATCTCCATTGGCGAGCAAAATGTTGACAAGTAAGCGGCTGGCAAATTGCTGAATATCAAGAATTTTGTTATCTGAAAATTGATAAATGATCTTTCCTATCTGCTCATAATTTGTGGTGCTGTATTTCTGCTGTGGATATGCACCGAAGATCTGAGCAAAGTCTTCGATGTGAATAAGCTCTGTAGTATCAGCAGTACTCTGTCTATCAAATCTTTTGATTGCAAAAGCATATTGCTCTTGGGGTAAATTTAATGGTGGAAGGTTTTGTAAGAGTGCCATATCCACCAAGCGAATCTCAGGGACATCTATTCCGACCATTTTGGCAAGGCTCATCATAGAATATTCATTTAGCGGAACAAAAGCATGTCTGGAAGAAGGAGTTTTGATAATCCAGTCCCCGAGTAGAGACGATTCCGTTGCCTGGACTAGTGTAAAACGCCCATCTTTGGCTTTCATGGAAAACTTCATTTGGACGCCGGCCAAGGAAAACTTATTATCTGTTCGAATCTCTTGCTTTAAGATCTGATCTGGATTAGAGATCTGCAGTTTGAATTTTATTTCATCTGGAATTTCTTCTGGATCTAATGGAGTCGCAATGAGTGCTCCAGGTAAATCATGACCTAAAGCTGCCAATAACTGAAATTCATTGTCTATATGTACTTTGAGGCTTTGTGCAATCAGTTCGCGTAATGCACCTTCTGGTAGCAAGTTTGATAGCAAGGGATGTAAACGCTGATGTGTAACATAGGTCTTTTCTAAAATCTTATCCACTTGAGGATACAAGGGGGAAGTCAGCAGGCTCAAGGTCGGGCGTTGCTGATCAGAGCGGAAAGAATCTGTAAAAACCAGAATATTTTTTCCGCTCTGAAATCCTGCCAAGTATCCAACGATACCGTGATGTAATGTTAATTTCAGGACGGCAACAGTA
Source organism: Acinetobacter sp. YH12235 (assembly GCF_013417705.1). Lineage (NCBI taxonomy): Bacteria > Pseudomonadati > Pseudomonadota > Gammaproteobacteria > Moraxellales > Moraxellaceae > Acinetobacter > Acinetobacter sp. YH12235. Next base: position 53,956 of record NZ_VPDL01000011.1, read on the forward strand.
TTCATGGTTCCTCTCCTCCGAGAAGACCCTTCCATGGGTTAGTCATTAAGTCATCCTGATCTTCAATAGTGACTTTAATTTCATCATTCAATAATTGTCTAATCAAATGAACCTTATCATCAGGGATGAGCATCAGTTGAGCATTTAATCCTGCCGCTATAATTTCTAAGGTCTCTAATCGAGGGTTGCCCTGACTTTCCAGTTTTTGGTACTGCTGTCTTGAAATGCCTGTACGGGATTGCATATCAACTTGCTTTAAGCCCAATTGGGTTCGTCTTTTTTTGATTTGCTGTAGTAAAGACTTATTTAGTGTAGACATATTTATTGCTTTTTGGTGGTATAAGAAGCATATTAGTTGCTTTTTTATTAAGAAGCAATGACAGAAATTATTAACAGGCTCCGCGGCATCAATATTTAGGATCTAGGCAAGCTGATCTTGTTTAACATAAGCCACTTAGTAGTAGCTAATACTATCTTTTGTTTTGGAGTTTTTTTTATCTTGTATGATTGATACTCTGGAGCATCATCTACACGGTTTTTTGTTCACAGTTTTGAAAGAGCACTTTTGTAAACTTACTTTTTTAAGTATAAAAATTTCTTATGAAGTAAAATATTGAATAAAACAACAATAAAAAAGCCCCAGTCATTCAACTGAGGCTTTTAGAATCTGGAGCGGGAAACGAGACTCGAACTCGCGACCCCAACCTTGGCAAGGTTGTGCTCTACCAACTGAGCTATTCCCGCAGGGTCGATCAATTTTTTACTTTAAAAAATGAACAAAAAAGAATTTGGAGCGGGAAACGAGACTCGAACTCGCGACCCCAACCTTGGCAAGGTTGTGCTCTACCAACTGAGCTATTCCCGCATGCCGTGTATAATACAGCATGCAAAAACAGGGTCAATAACTTTATGAAAAATCTTGTGTCGATTGCATAAAATAAAAGCAATATTCTCTGTGCTTCCAGACAATTAGACAAAATTTATGCAAAATTTAATGAAATCTCGGCACAATCAAATAATTGCAGACATTTCTTGCACCGAAATAGCGGATAGAACAGGGTATACTGGACCCATATCTTGAATCGGAGTCAGGCCATGAGCTTAGAACAACAACTGAAAGACCGTTTGGCACAATTGTCACCTACCTATCTGGAAGTCGTGAATGAATCTTCAGGTCATGGTGGATATTTCCCGGGTAAGGAATCGCATTTTAAGGCGGTGATTGTCAGCGAAGCTTTTGCTGGCCTGCGTGCGGTACAACGCCATCAAAAGGTCTATGCTGCGGCAGGTGATTTGCTGTCTAAAGATAAAATTCATGCCTTGGCAATTCATGCTTTCTTGCCTGAAGAGTGGACAGGACAGGACACGTCTAGTCCGGAATGTGCACATGCACCGAAAAACTAAGAGGACTTTATGGATACCCAGCTTTTAGTCAAAATTATTCATATGTCTGCGGCAGGACTGGCCATCGTGGCCATTCTTGCACGTGCTCTTACCCTGTTTGTGGGAACACAGGGCAACCAGCCTAATCCGAAAGCGCGTGTATTTCTGGTCGCTTTGCAGCACCTGGTTATTAGCGTGATTGCCTTAACTGGGATTATTGCCCTGTTTTTAAAGAATTTTGATGTACAGCCTTGGTTTTATGCCAAAATCATTTTATTCCTGGTGCTGATTTCATCCTTGGGCAAAGCCTATAAAAAAGATGATTCAATCCTGTTGGTACAACGCCGTGCTGGCTTATTTATTGCTGTGGTTTCACTTATTGCGATTATGGTATTGGTCATGATCAAGCCGAATTTTGGCTAAATTATTCATCAGTCAATGAAGTAAAACATACTGATCATTAGAAAAATAAAGAGGGGTGTTTATGCATACTCGTGTGGTATTTAATCAGAAAGGTGGGGTAGGGAAATCGAGTATTGCAGTCAATCTGGCTGCAATCAGTGCGCATCAGGGGCTTAAAACCCTGTTGATCGATCTTGATCCGCAGGCAAACTCCAGCCAGTATTTACTAGGAGATGATGCAACCTATTCGAGTGACAAGCCGGCGTTGGAGCCGAATATTGAAAACTATTTTGAAGATGTATTGGGGAACCAGCAGAGCAAAAGTTTAATTGGTAATGCGATTGGCTCCATTCTCAAGACCCGGGCTAAAGGGCTGGAAAGTTATCTGCATCAATCACCTTTTAAAAATCTGGATGTCATTCCGGCGAGTCCGAGTTTGGGCACGCTGGCCCATGCACTGGAATCCAAACATAAGATTTATAAGCTGCGCGATGCCTTGCAACCACTTGCTGAGCATTATGACCGGGTATTTATCGATACTCCGCCGGCATTTAATTTCTTTACGCTTTCAGCACTGATTGCTGCAGACCGTGTTCTGATTCCATTTGACTGTGATGTGTTTTCTAAACGGGCCTTACAAACCTTGATTGAGAATGTCATCGAAACTCAGGATGATCATAATGAACGTCTGGAAATTGAAGGCATCGTGGTCAACCAGTTTCAGGCTCAGGCAAAACTGCCACGCGAAGTGGTACAGCAACTGATAGATGAAGGTCTTCCGGTGCTGAACAGCATGTTGCCGCCGTCGGTGCTGATGAAAGAGTCGCATCAAAAAAATCAGCCATTAATTCACTTGGCAACTGATCATAAATTGACTCAGGCCTATCAATCATTGTTCAATGAGATAGAGCAGCATTAAGATCGAGTTAACTATGAAACTTGTGAAAATAAGCCTGGCGATCAGCATACTTAGCTTGCTGAGTGCCTGTGCAACGACGGTCAAACCGACCTATGTTTCACCGACCCATTATCAGACCCTCAACTGTCAGCAGCTTCAGGGTGAATACAACCGTATTCAGCAGTATCTTGATAATGGTGTTGAGCCGCCTAAACGTACAGGTGTCGGCGTAGGGGTAGGCGTCGGTGGTGGCTGGGGCAGCCGCGGCGGCTGGGGCATTGGTCCGAGTGTATCAGTGAATATGGGGCAGTCTTCCAATACCAAACGCACTGAAACGGCACGTCTACTGGGTGAACAGGAAGCTATTGTACAAGCTGCAAAATTTAAAGCTTGCCCAATTGTTGTCCGTCAAAACACCAATAAATAGCCCTCTAAACATCAAAAAAATGCTGACTTTAGGTCGGCATTTTTTCTATCTTAAAAGTGATTGGTCAGGTGACAGAGTTCACAGTATTTGCCAGAAAAAATGACCGATGCGCATAAAATTTTGAAAGATCTCGTCTTGTGATCAGAACACGAGATTGGTTAAGGTAATCACCTTGTCTGATATGTTTAACCACCATGATTGAAAACTGGCTCTTTGTTTTTGCAACAATAGCAGTGCTGATGATCCCTGGACCTGCCAATGCATTGGTGGCCAGTTCTGCCTATCAGCAGGGAACAGCCAAAACCAGTCTGTATATTCCCGTCATTCTGGTGGGGTATTTATATGCGATCAATGGGTGGGCTCTGCTGGTTCATCTGTTTTCACCAATCTGGCCGAGTTTTCAGGAACTGGTGCATGTGCTGAGTGCAATCGGTGTGGGCTGGATGACCTTCCATTTATTCAAGGCTCGGCAACTGGAACAATATAATCAGAGTCATCCTCAAATCCGTCCCTGGCAGATGTTTAAGGGAACCCTAAAAAATCCCAAAGCAGCGCTTCTGGCAACCGGAATCTTACCGCTCTCTACTTGGGAAAGTCCGAGTAACTTTGTTCTGATCTTTGCCATTTTTACTGGGATTGCCTTGCTGGTTGCGTTGTTCTGGATGATCTTCGGACAGGCGATTCTGGCGGGAGAGTCGGCAAAAAGAAAAGCCGACCTGATTTATAAAGGGTCGGCTCTGTTTTTACTGCTTTGTCTGGTGCCCTTGCTGATTAATTGGCTGGAGTAAATGTTCACTCAACACTTCTAGGCTTTCAGGCGATTTTATTTTTCTTAAGTTTCTGCTGAATAAAGCCAATCACACCTGGCATAACACTTAAAATAATGATGCCAAAAATCAGATGAGTGAAATTATCTTTGACGATTGGCATATTGCCGAATAGATAACCCAGGATCACAAACGAACTGATCCAGAGAAAGCCACCGATCATATTGTAAGTCAGGAAATATTTGTAATTCATACTTCCCGCACCGGCAACAAAAGGTGCAAAGGTACGTGCGAAAGGAATGAAACGGGCAAAAATAATGGTTTTACCACCGTGTTTCACAAAGAACTGCTGGGTAGCCAGCAAATGCTTTTTATTAATAAAACGTGATTCAATCTCAAATACACGTGGCCCAATATATTTACCAATATGATAATTCAGGGTGTCGCCCAGCACTGCCGCAGTGAACAGTAGCGGAATCAGTACCCATGGATCCATAGCACCCGTTGAAGCCGCAAGCGCACCTGAAGCAAATAACAGACTGTCTCCCGGCAGGAACGGCATCACCACCAGTCCCGTTTCAACAAAAATAATCAGGAAAAGAATGCCATAAATCCAGATGCCGTAATTGGTAATGAATTCGAGCAGGTGATCATCAACGTGGAGGATAAAATCAAGCAGTTCCATAGGGAAAAAACAAGCGAAAAGGTGATCAAATCCTAACAGTCTGGGGCATGAAAGTCAGTACCGAAAAGGAAAATAATTGCCTGCTCATCCCTGATGGGTGAATTAAAAATTTATCTTACAAACTAGCGGTGAATTCCTGCGAAAACAGGCTTAGCATGAAAACGTCATTAAAATAAAAATCAAAAGGTGGCTCCCATTTTCAATCCTAAACGCTATCAAATGAAGACAGTGATAGAGATAGATGAAATAAACTTTCAATAGCCACTTAACTGGCCGATCCTAAAATATTCAAATTCAAATAGCGTAAATACGCTGAATTCCGTGGAGAGAAGGGAAAGCTCTCTTGCTGAATCGAAAGCTTAATTCTATTTAAAGAAATAAACCGCTTAATTATTATGCTGATGGGAATAGTGTGCTTAAGCCTAATAAAAATGCTAGAATACGGCGCTTATCTTTCGTTTGCCTTTCATAGTTGTTTGTCATGACTACCAATACTCAAATTACTGAAGATCGTATCCTGATTCTGGATTTCGGTTCTCAATATAGTCAGCTCATCGCACGTCGTGTCCGTGAAGCTGGTGTATATTCTGAAATGTATGCCTATGACATGTCTGAAGAAGACATTCGCGCATTTAATCCAAACGGTATCATCTTGTCTGGTGGACCTGAAAGTGTTCACCTGGAAGGCAGCCCGCGTGCGCCGCAAGTGGTATTTGAGTTAGGTGTACCTGTACTGGGTATCTGTTATGGCTTGCAAACCATGTGTGAACAGCTTGGCGGTAAAGTTGAGCCAGGTAGTGTACATGAGTTCGGTTATGCAGAAGTGGATATCGTGGTACGTGACCAGCTGATTGGTCAGCTGCAAGACCGTGAAAACCAGCTGCATGTCTGGATGAGTCATGGTGACAAGGTTGCACGTATTCCAGAAGGCTTCCAGGTGACTGCAAGCACGCCAAGCTGCCCGATTGCCATGGTGTCTGATGAAACTCGCCGTTTCTATGGGATCCAGTTCCACCCTGAAGTAACACATACTTCGAAAGGTGCAGAATTACTGTCTAACTTCGTACACCAGATTTGTGGGTGTCGTGGTCTGTGGACACCAGAACATATTATTGACCTGCGTGTAGAACAGCTTCGTGCACAGATTGGCAATGAAAAAGTATTGTTAGGTCTTTCAGGTGGTGTCGATTCATCGGTTGTAGCGGCACTTCTACACAAGGCAATTGGCGATCAGTTGACTTGTGTATTTGTAGACAACGGTCTGCTTCGTTTGAACGAAGGCGATCAAGTGATGCAGATGTTTGCAGACAACATGGGGATCCGCGTGATCCGTGCTGATGCTGAAGATCGTTTCCTTTCTGCATTGGCTGGAGAAGTTGATCCAGAGAAAAAACGTAAAATCATCGGTCGTGAATTTATTGAAGTCTTTGCTGAAGAAGCGCGTAAGCTCGATGGCGTAACCTTCCTTGCACAAGGTACGATTTATCCAGACGTGATTGAATCTGCTGCCAGCAAACAAGGCAAGGCACATGTCATCAAGTCGCACCACAACGTAGGTGGCTTGCCAGAAGATTTGGCATTTGACCTGGTTGAACCATTGCGTGACCTGTTTAAAGATGAAGTACGTAAATTAGGTACGACTCTAGGCTTGCCACACAGCATGATCTACCGTCATCCGTTCCCAGGTCCAGGCCTTGGTGTTCGTATCTTAGGTGAAGTGAAAAAAGAATATGCAGATATTCTTCGTCTTGCTGATGACATCTTCATGCAAGAGCTTCGCGCAAGCGGTTGGTACGACAAAACTGCTCAAGCCTTTGCCGTATTCCAACCAGTGAAATCTGTGGGTGTGGTCGGTGATGGCCGTCGTTATGCATGGGTAATTGCACTTCGTGCAGTTGAAACCATCGACTTCATGACAGCTCGTTTTGCACATCTGCCATATGACTTGGTTGACCGTATTTCTACACGTATCATGAACGAAATTGCTGAAGTTTCTCGTGTGGTGTATGACGTTTCATCTAAGCCACCAGCAACAATTGAATGGGAGTAATTTTCTAACGAAAATTACCTATAAAAAAGAGCGCTTAGGCGCTCTTTTTTTCATTTATACTCAAGAAAAATTAATTCTTAAGCTAAAAAATATATGTCATTACCTACTTATGATCAGTTAATGCTGCCTTTGATGAAATTATTATCAGAAATAGAAGGGCCAATTAAAATTTCAGATGCCGCCAATATCCTAGCTGAGCGTTCTGGCTTACCTGAAGAAGATCTAAATAAGGTACTACCAAGTGGTAAAAATATATTTAAAGATCGAGTTGCTTGGGCAAAGACATACTTAGTCAAAGCAGGTTTAATTCATCAACCAAAACGAGCATATTGTGAAATTAGCGATTTAGGAAGAAAAATTGATTTAAAAAACTTAGAAGCAATAACTAATGAATTTCTAGCACAGTTTGATGGATTTATAGATTTTAAATTTGGAAAGAAAAACGAAGAGGGATTAGAGGTCGAAATTTTAAAAAATTTTGAAAACTCAAATAAATTACAAGAAACACAAACACCTGAAGAAACAATTCAGACTACGACTGAATTATTAAGGTTCAATTTGAAAAGTGATTTACTTCAAATGGTAAAGGAAAAGTCTCCTTCATTTTTTGAGAGACTTGTTGTAGATCTGCTTGTTGCTATGGGCTACGGTGGTTCACATCAAGATGCAGCCCAAGCAATTGGTAAAACTAACGATGGTGGAATTGATGGAGTCATCAGTGAAGACCGATTAGGGTTAGATAAAATTTATATTCAAGCAAAACGTTGGGAAAATACAGTAGGACGTCCTGATATTCAGCAGTTTAAAGGAGCTTTGGCGGATCAGGTTGCCAAGAAAGGCGTATTTATTACTACTTCTAATTTTAGTAAAGAGGCAATTGAATCTGCAAAGAAGTCGGGAATTGTATTAATTGATGGTGATAAGTTAACGTCTTTAATGATTGAATTCGGTTTAGGCGTACAAATAGAACGTAGTTTTCATATCTATAAAATTGATCAAGATCGTTTTGATGAAGATAATTTTTAACTCATAAAAAAGAGCGCTTCGGCGCTCTTTTTTATTATTTTTCAAATGACATTTAAGCCGGTTTAACCTGCCAGTTTTGAAGTTCTCCAAGCAAACCTTGGTCAAGTTCAGGATCATAACACTCGACCCGGTTCCGGCCATTGGCTTTAGCCTGATACAGGGCAATATCAGCCTGTTTAATCAACGCCATTAAATCCGTTTCACTACTTTCCAGAATGGCCGCACCTATTGAAATGGTGAAATCGAGACGATGGCCAAGTTCCAGATCGACCACAATATTCTCGATTTTGTGTCTTAAACGCTCGGTAATTTTTAACGCATCATCTAGTGAAGTTTCAGGCAGGCATGCGATAAATTCTTCACCCCCATACCGTGCCAGCACATCATGGCGTCGCATTTCATTGCGTGTAGTCTGTGCAATCATCTGCAATACCTGATCTCCAACATCATGCCCATAACGGTCATTGATCTGTTTAAAGTGATCGACATCAAAGACCAGCAAACTGATTGGAGCAGGCTGTTTGAGATTCTTTTGGATCAGCTGTTGCACCAGATATTCAAAACAGCGTCTATTATTCAGGCCTGTCAGCGAATCAGTATGGGCGAGATTTTCAAAGGTCTGACGATGATATTCATTCAGGGTATGTTGCAGGAATACTAAACGGGATTTTAGTGTAGAACTCCAGCTGATATATAAACTGAAGGTCAATACCGGCATATAGATCAGGGAAAACAAGAACATCTGATACAGATCAGCTTGGGTATTGAAATACACACCAATATAAATCACCAGTGTAATCAGACCGGAATTAATTAGGCTAGGCCAGAAGCGGATCTGTACACATAAATTGGCCAGGACAATAAATACCAGTGAAGCATATTGATAAATGAGCGTATGCGGACTTTCAGACTGGTTTAGATTAAAAAACCAGATTGCACTTGCTCCGATAATCGAGGTCGGCAACAGCAGGTCAAATACAGGCAAATTCCGGTAAAAATGATACATCCAGATGGTTATCAGCACGATCACCAAGGTATAGCCTAGTTTGGTCAGAATGAGCAAATTCATAATGTCATTCAGTACCAGAATATCGGCAAGGGTGTAGGAGGCATATGCCACCTGTGCAAATAGGTTTACCTACAACAAATATTTTAGAGTGAGCTGTTTCTGATGCCTAAAGTAGGCAGGTTTTAAAGACCCAGGAATACGAACAAGAGGATCGTGAAGGGCATCCTGAAGCAGGAGGCGAGCTTCTTCTTCATATTTATCTGGCATATCGCCTTCCCACATTAAATCCAAAGAAATGAATAAGATGAATATTTATATTTGTATGAAAAATATTCTATTCTTTTAGAAATTATTTGAAAAGCATCACAAACAGATTTAGGCCTAATTCTTAAATTCTTGTCTAATAATCTTGATTTTGCTATCAGATTACAAAGCAGACCAAGACTGTTTCGCTTTATGATGAGCGCCAGACTGCTCCTGTTTATTCAAAGGTTTAAATACATTCCAGGGATTTGGAGAGAGCGGTTTAGTCGGTTGCAGCATATTAGGATGATAGACCCTAATCCGGTTTCTTCCCGCTTTCTTAGCTTCATAAAGCGCAATATCTGCATGCTTAATCAGGTCTTCAAGCTCCTGTTGCGGAGATTCAAGTTCAGCAATACCAATAGAGATCGTGAACTGGATTTTCTGGTCGGGATTGATGTGCATCACCTGCTTTTGAATCGAACAGCGAATCCGTTCTGCAATCATCAGGCAGTCCTGTAGCTGGGTATCTTCCAGCAAGGCAATAAATTCTTCTCCACCAAAACGTGCCAGTACATCGCTAGAGCGCATTTCTTTACGGGTAATTTCAGCAATCAGTTGTAGCACCCGGTCACCCACATCATGGCCATAGTTGTCATTGATTCTCTTGAAATAATCGACATCAAACATCAATAGGCAGGTGCTGGCAGGCTTTGGCCATTGATGGATTGAACGTTCCGCCATATCCACAAAATGACGACGATTAAATAACTGCGTCAGATCATCAGTATGAGCAAGATTTTTTAAGGTTTGATAGTTCCATTCATCCAGCAAAGTGCGTAAAAAAGAGCGCCGTATGTTGATAATATTATTCCAGTTGATATAAATACTAAACGCCCAGAGAGGCGTGAAAACAACGGCGAAAATAAAGGCCTGCGATAGACTCATGAGATGAGTCACCCCAATCATGATAAACAGGGCGATAAAAATAGAACAATACAGCGCACCCTTAAACTCGGTCTGTACACAGAGATTGGTAATTAAAACAAAGATCGCAGAGGCATAGATATAAGTTGACACATGCGGGCTACTCGACAGCAGGAGCAGGCTAATCCAGGTCGCTGCAGCCACAGTCGTGCCCACAGGCAAAATCATGTCCAGAACCCGGATATTCTTTTGATGCTTAAACAGGTAATAGCAGCAAAACATGACAGCAATGACCAGTGATACCCGGATCAGGCCAGACAGGAAAAACATGTCAGGAATAATAAAAATATCGGCAAAGAAATACAGCAAAAAGGCGATCTGCGCCATGTAATTAATCTGGCGAAGATTTTGATGACGATGCACATAAAGATAGTTATAAAAGTACTGCTGGAATTGCGCAGGAATAGGTGCAGCGCGATGTACAAGCGCATCTTCAATTAACTGGCGATTTTGCAGATCACATTCGGCCAACTTTAATGATCTATCTGTGGTCGAGTTTTGAAAAGACATATTCGCCGTTGAATATATATTTTCATTCGAGGATGACATGTCCTGATCCAATCTTATTTTTATTGGGTCCTATTATGGACCAAATGAATAAAAAAAAATCTCCCTAGAATCAGGGGGTAGTACGAATTTTAAAAAGAAAACGTAACAAAATTTTTGTTTTGTAAATATGAAGCTATACGGATCACATTTTTATAGATTGCTGATTTTAATCATTTATATCAATAAAAATAGGCGTTTCACGTGAAACATGAGTATGATGAATAAGTTGATTTAAACGAACTGATGTAAGGTGCTTGAATGATTATATGATTCATCACCAAGATCTTGATTACAGGATTTGGAAGACTGAAGCCTTTAAGTATTTGAACTGTTCTGATGAGTAGCACATTTTATACGTATCGAAATATTTCCAAAGATAGATTTTGTGGGTAGACGCGGTACATTGTTCTATGAGGTAGACATCTTGTAATGATCACGGAAAGATGTCTTGATGCAGCATACAGCCAGAATGAACTTGCCGAGGTCAGCTCAACCATGTCGAATAATAATGATATTGAACTGTCAAATTCAGATGATTGTGAAAAGTATATCAATCAGTTCATACAGGAAGTTCCTTTACGGCGTGCAGAAATCGGGCAGGGAACAGTCATTAAACGCGCCTTGCCGAGTCGGCATAAACGCATGATTGGCGCCTGGTGTTTTCTGGATCATGCCGGTCCTACTCAGTTTCCTCAGGGAGATGGTCTGGATATCGGACCGCATCCGCATATTGGCCTGCAAACTTTTACCTGGATGATTGAAGGCACCATGATGCACAGTGACAGTCTGGGTAACCGGCAATTGATCCGGCCGAAACAGGTTAATCTGATGACTTCAGGCTATGGCATTTCGCATACAGAGGTTTCACCGGAAACTGAAACCAAGATGCATGCAGCACAGCTCTGGATCGCCCTACCTGATGACAAGATCAATATGGCTCCGGCGTTTGATCATTATCCGCAATTACCCGTGATCGAAGAACAAGGCATTCAATGTACGGTCCTGGTCGGGGAATTCCTGGATACACTATCACCAGTTAAAGTGCATACCGAACTTTTGGGTGTGGATCTGTTTGCTGCTGAAAGTACCCGTGCCCATTTGAGTTTAGATCCAAGATTTGAATATGGCTTTATGGCCCTTGAGGGTCTGGCAAGTATTAATGGGCATGAACTGACCGAAGATAATATGGTGATTCTTGAGCCTGGATTACAGCATGTGGATGTTGAAATTCATGCGCGTGGACGAGTTTTGCTGATTGGTGGAGAGCCGTTTGAAAGCCCTATTTTATTGTGGTGGAATCTGGTAGGTCGCGATGTGGAAGAACTGAAGCTGGCCCGTGAACAGTGGATGATGGGGCATCCGCGTTTTGGAACTATTCCTAGTTATGATGGGCCGCGCATGGAAGCACCGGCATTTCCAGAACATATGCGTGCTTCTCGATAAATCTTTCATATAACCATAAGACTAAAGGATCAGTATGGCCCGTATCGCAATTGCCAAAATACAGAGCTTAACCATACCGTGGCAGGGAGAAATCAGTCATGGTCAGCATCATTATCTGACCGATAAACCGGAATCCTTCGGCGGGCAGGATGCAGGTCCTGCACCTTATGATCTGCTTTTAGGCAGTCTGATCTCTTGCACCATGATTACGTTGCGCATGTATGCCAAACATAAGGACATTGAACTGGGCGACTTTCAGGTTGAAGCAGAATTCTTTGCCAATAAAGAAGGGCAGGAATGGATTGAACGACGCTTAAGTTTTGATATTACTCATGATTCGGCTTTGCAGCAGAAAATTCTGGAGATTTGTGCCAAAACCCCGGTGACCAAAACCCTGTTACGCAGTCTGGAGATCCGCACTAACCTGATTTAAGCTAAAAGAGGGTACGCTATATCCGGTAGGGAAAATGTAAGTAGACTGATAAACTCTTTAGTTAGAGCCAGACTTTTTGCTATGCTCACGCAGTAATAACAATAAAATCATGAGTCTAATATGCGTGTTTTACATCATCTCGAACAATCAAGATCATTTCGAATCATGTGGGCCTTGGAAGAGCTGGAACTTGATTATGAGATCAAGTATTACAAACGCCTGCCTAACTATTCTGCTCCGCCTGCTTTGAAACAGGTTCATCCTCTGGGTAAAGCCCCGATTCTGGAAGATCAGAATCTGGTACTGGCTGAGTCTGCCGCCATTCTGGAGTATCTCCAAGAAACCTATGATTCGACCCATCAGTTTCAGCCGATCAGTGCTGAGAACAAGGCGCAATACCGCTACTGGATGCATTATGCAGAAGGGTCTTTGATGCCTTTACTGGTCATGCAGCTGGTGATGACCAAAGTTCCTGAGCAAGTGCCATTTCTGGTTCGTCCCATGGCTAAAACAATTTGTGAAGGGGTAAAAAAGCAGTTTGTACAAAGCCGTCTAAAAGACCATATCCAGTTTCTGGAAGATCATTTAAGCCAGCATGAATATTTTGCCGGTCGTTTCAGTTTTGCGGATATCCAGATGAGCTTCCCACTTGAAGCCATGCAAAGCCGTACCGGTAAAAGCTATCCGGCGATTCAAGCCTATCTGGAACGAATCTCGCATCGTGCGGCTTATTTCCGGGCCTTATCCAAAGAGCAGGCATTAAAGTCTTAAAGCCTTCGCTAAAAAAGAAAAGGTGCGACTTGCACCTTTTTTTATTTTTGAATCAGTCCGGGAAACTGAGGCGTTCTTTAGGGAAAATCACCTTAAAGGTGGATCCCTGATTTTCACGGGAATCAATTTCGAGCTGGGCCTGATGCTGCATCAGTACATGTTTCACAATCGCCAGTCCCAAACCTGTACCACCGGTACGGCGGCTACGGTCAGAATCTACCCGGTAAAAACGTTCGGTCAAGCGAGGCAAGTGTTTAGGATCAATCCCAATTCCGGTATCTTCTACAACAAAATAGGCCGATTCACCATCATCATGCCAGCCCATGGTCACGGTTCCACCTTTAGGCGTGTACTTGATGGCATTGGTAATCAGGTTACTGAAGGCACTGGCAATTTCCATATCTGAGCCGATCAGGTCACAGTGACTATCAATATCCAAGTTGAGGGTATGGCCATAATCCACGTTATAGGCTTGCGCATCATCAAACAGCTGGTTCATCAGATTAGGCATGTCAATAATCTGGTTCTTGGCAATATTCTTGTCATTTTCCAGACGGGATAGCAGCAACAGGTCATTGACCAGTGCATTCATGCGACGGGTCTGGGATTGCATCTGGTCAAAGGCGCGTTTCCAGCGCGGGCTAATATCTTCCTGATCGGTAAAGGTTTCGATATAGCCGCTGAGCACAGTTAAAGGTGTACGCAGTTCGTGCGAAATATTATCGACGAAGTCCTTACGCATCTGTTCCAGATTATGCATCCGGGTCACATCATAAGCGACCAGTAAGCGGCTTTCACCGCCAAAACGGGTCATTTTGATTTGGACATAATGATCTTCGAATATCGAAGACTTCATTTTAAGGCCATCAGGTGCATCATCAATATGATGATAGTAATCAATGAAATTTGGCTGACGTAACAAACTCAGGATATTACGGCCGCGATCTTCCTGACCAATCCCTAGTAAACGTCCTGCCGCCGGATTCCACCATTCAATCTGCTGGTTTTCATCAATCAGCACTACAGCTTCTTGAAGGGCGACTAGCGAGGATTGTGCACGGTCAATCAGCTCGACCATTTCAGCCTGAACAACGCGTTCCTGACGCTGGGCCCGATAAACATTGAACAGTAAAGCGCCCCAGATTCCGTTGATATTTGGCGGTACATCATAGGGACGGTTCGAGATCCATTCATTGACCAGGTAGAGTGAACGCAACTGTGTACCAAAAAAGGCAACAAAGGCCAGAACGATACAGATCCAGAAATAACCGATGCCTAGGCCAATACAACTGGCAATGACCAGGAAGAGAAGAAGGAGACGTAAATCTTGCTTGGCAAAATCCCATAAGCTGCTGTAACGAAGTCTTTTGTGCTCGTGTGACAGTTCGGGAACAGGATAGGGCTCATACATAAAACGAGATTTACCTAAAAATAATTAACCGAGTGCAACATCGACACGGGTCGAGAAACGGTAACCGGTGCCACGCACAGTTTGTACATAGCGGTCAGCGCCATAAGGTTCGAGTACCTTGCGCAGGCGACGGATATGCACATCAATGGTCCGGTCTTCAATATAGACGTTGCCACCCCAAACCTGATCCAGCAACTGCGCACGGGTATAAGCACGTTCCGGATGGGTCATGAAAAATGCCAAGAGACGATATTCAGTGGGTCCCATGTCCAGTATAGTATTGCCAAAATTCACACGCTTACTGACTGGATCTAATACCAATCCATTAGCATCAATGGATTTTTCACCACTGAGGGCATTGGAGCGACGTAAAACAGCTTTAATACGTGAAACCAGCTCACGGGTCGAAAACGGCTTGGTCATATAGTCATCGGCACCGGCGTCCAGTCCCTGAACTTTATGATCTTCTTCACCACGCGCAGTCAGCATGATGACAGGAATTTCAGACAGGTTTTCATCACGTTTCAGACGACGACATAGATCGACACCACTGACGCCACCCGGCATCATCCAGTCCAGCAAAATCAATGCTGGACGCTGGTCCACAATCATTTGATGAGCCTGCTTGGCATCTTCTGCCTGTAAACATTGAAAGCCTGCCATATCCAGAGCAGTGTGGATCATTTCACGAATCGGCAGTTCATCATCAACAATTAGAATGTAGTCATCTTTCACAGCGCAATACCCTATTTCATGCAAACGGTGGACCGTTTTATATTTATGACAGGCTTATTACAAAGATTAATTATGACAGTATCATTGCAGAATAGGTAGTTCCGGGGCCTTTCGCAAAGATTTGTCACAATTTAAGCTGTTATTTTATAAGAGGGTCTTAATTCAAAATCTTGTAGATCACTGAGAGCTAGATCTACATAGACCTTATCCTGATTTAAAAATTATCTAACCGGATCCGCCGGTTTTTCTGTACCTAAAGTGTCTAATAAAGCAAAGAACACCAAGCTACAGGAAGACAGAATTTCTTCCAGTGACTGTTTAAAGCCGCTCATGACCCAGCGAATCGCAATTTGGGTGACATAACCATTAAGTCCGGTCGAGACCAGAGAAATCTCTCGTTCAGAACGATTCAGGTTCGGCATCATCAGCATGACAAAGGCCTGAATCATACGGTCGAAACGGCCCATGGTTTCATGAATCGTGGCCTGATTATGCAGTTCTTGAACCAGCATCGCATCGATATAAATAATTCGTGCCATACCCGGATTGTCACGTAAGGTCGTCAGCAAGGCAGTCAGACCGGCTTCGATCATTTTCTTTGGATCAGAAGAAGCCTGCATCATGGCTTGCATGACATTCTGCTGTAACTGGTCAATCAGCTTGAGGAAAATAGTCTGGAACAGATGTTCGCTTTTCTTAAAGGATTCATAAAAATAACGTTCAGTCAGTTTGGCTTCGTTACAGATATCCTTCACAGTGACCGAAAAGAAACCATGACGACCATACGCCTCGATTCCGGCCTCAATCAGCTTTTCACGACGTGCCTGCTGACGCTCAGCCATGGAAAGTCCTTTAAACTGGCGTTCCTTACTTTTACTTGCTAGTTTTTGTCCTGAATTTACTGCATCCGTCATAAAGACCATAGACTCATGTGCTTGAGATTTTAAGTATCTTATCAATAAATCCGGCTTTGACCTATGCTGAAATTCAAGCTTGAAAATTGGCCCGTAGAGACATGCTGGAATTATTGACAATATGGATTGTCAAAACTATATTGAAACAATGTGCTGTATCCCTATGCGACAGAAAAACAGGCTGTCATGGAAGGGCAGTGTTTTAATCAAGGAAATTCAATGAAAAATTTTCATAATAAAGTCGCGGCCATTACTGGCGCAGGTTCAGGTATCGGCCAGCAACTTGCAGTGCTTTTAGCAAAGCAGGGCTGTCATTTAGCACTCAGTGATGTGAATGAACAGGGTCTGGCTAAAACAGTTGAGCTGCTACAAGGTACTGATGTTCGTGTCACGACCAAAAAGGTTAATGTGGCTAATCTGGAAGAAATGCATGCTTGGGCCGCTGAGGTCGAGAAAGATCATGGCAGCGTGAATATGATTTTTAACAATGCTGGTGTTGCCCTTGGTTCTACCGTAGAAGGCGCCAGCTATGAAGAGCTGGAATGGATCGTCGGCATTAACTTCTGGGGCGTGGTCTATGGCACCAAAGAGTTCCTGCCTTTAATCAAGAAAACCGGTGATGGTCATGTCATTAATATTTCCAGCTTGTTCGGTTTAACTGCCCAGCCAACCCAGTCCGCTTATAATGCCACTAAATTCGCTGTGCGTGGTTTTACTGAATCCTTGCGTCAGGAACTGGATATGGAAAACTGCGGCGTAAGCGCACTCTGTGTACACCCAGGCGGAATCCGTACCAATATCGCCATTGCAGCGAAAATGAATGACAGTATTCGTAGTCTGGGAATGCACCCGGAAAAATCTGCACAGAATTTCAATAAGCTGCTGCGTTGTCCACCGGAAGAAGCAGCCCGTCAAATTCTGGACGCGGTGCAAAAAGACAAACGCCGTCTGCTGATTGGGAATGATGCTAAAGCAATTGATTTAATCCAGCGCCTCATGCCAACTGGCTATCAGAAGGTCACGGCTTTAGCTACCCGCCTTGGCAAGCAGAAGAAAAAGTCAGCTTAAAACGATCTGATCAAAGCCCGCGTAAGCGGGTTTTTTTATGCCCGAAAACTTAAGCAGCTAAAGTATTTTATAAATCAAAAATGGTGCATAAGAATGTCAATAAATTGACAGCGTTAGATAAGCCGATTCGGCATGATGATTTCACAGACCGAAGGTCGACATAATTATAGATAGAGGAAATGATCATGGCTTATGAATACAAACACATCCAGGTTCAACCAATTGGTGGCCGTATCGGCGCTGAAATCCAGGGCGTAAAACTGTCAGCGGATTTGGCTGATGAAGTGGTGAATGAAATCAACCAGGCATTATTGCAGCATAAAGCGATCTTCTTTAAAGATCAGCAACATCTGGATGATGTCGCTCAAGAAGCCTTTGCAGCACGTTTAGGCACGCCGTTAAATCACCCGACTGTGCCGGTAAAAGATGGCTCTGCACATATTCTGGAAATTGATTCACGTGGTGCACGTGCAGACAGCTGGCATACGGACATCAGCTTTATTGATGCTTATCCAAAAGCTTCTATTCTTCGTAGCGTGGTTGCACCCGCAGTAGGTGGCAATACCGTATGGGCAAATACAACCGCTGCCTACAATGATTTACCTGAAGAACTGAAAACACTGGCGGATAGCTTGCGTGCGATTCACAGCAACAACTTTGACTATGCTGCAAAAGTCAGTGTTCCAAAAGAAGCTTTGGAAAAATATAAAAACTACTTCAATTCAACTGAATATGAAACTGAACATCCATTAGTACGCGTTCATCCTGAAACAGGTGAAAAAACCTTGTTATTGGGCCATTTCTTTAAGAGCTTCGTCGGTTATAGCTCAAGTGAATCACGCCGTTTATTCGACCTGTTCCAAAGTTATGTAGAGAAGCTGGAAAATATTGTCAGCTGGCGCTGGAGTGCAGGTGATGTGGCGATCTGGGATAACCGTGCAACGCAACACCGTGCGATTAATGATTATGGTGACCAGCACCGTGTAGTACGCCGTGTAACTTTAGAGGGTGATGTGCCAGTCGGTGTGGATGGCCGTCCAAGCCGTGAACTGCGTAAAGATGTCAAGCAGGACATTAGCAACTTCCGCTATAACAGCGAAGACGGTATTTATGAAAAAGTTTCATAAGTAATTCTTATTCAATTGGAAACTTTGCATATAAATAGCTAAAGAATCAAGAATAAATGATTCGCCAGTCATTAATGATCCATCTAATATTTAAATAAAATATAGGGTGGATCATTTTATGAAAATTCATACTGCAAAAAATAATGTGGATTATGACATATTAAAAAATATATTTAAAAATATCTCTGAGGATAAGCTGGATTATATTTTAAAATATTCAACGATTCGAAAATATCAAAAAGGCGATTTGATATTAAATAAAGAAAATTGCCATACTGCTTTATATATATTGCTTGATGGGATTATCCAGATTGGATATTTAAGCCCATCAGGTCGTTTTCATGC
This sequence comes from Acinetobacter sp. YH12235, assembly GCF_013417705.1. Taxonomy (NCBI): domain Bacteria; kingdom Pseudomonadati; phylum Pseudomonadota; class Gammaproteobacteria; order Moraxellales; family Moraxellaceae; genus Acinetobacter; species Acinetobacter sp. YH12235. Next base: position 72,629 of record NZ_VPDL01000011.1, read on the forward strand.
CTTTAATTATTTCTCGGAAAAGCATCTGATTAACCTGCTTCCTTGCCTCAATACACAAGTGATTGATTATGATTATTATGCTTTTAATCAGGTCAAGGTCCTGCAAATTCCACAGCATATATTTATAGAAGAAATAAATGATAACAATCACTTAAAGCAGGATGCTTTAAATATTCTCAGCCGTCGGATGCAATATCTGATCCAGCAGGTTAAATTCCTGCAAGTCGCTAATTTACATCAAAAAGTATGCAAGGTTTTGCATGACCTTTCGATTCAGTACGGTCGATCTCATCCTCTGGGAACTGAAATTAAACTCAAGATCTCCCAGCATGATTTAGCAGATTTACTCTCTGCTTCACGCCAAACCATTAATAAAGAAATAAAGAATCTGGCCAGTCAAAATATTCTAGATTGGCAATATGAAAATATCGTGATTAAAAACAAAGAATATTTAAATTATCAGATTAACTGGATTTAAAATAATATTTTTGGATTTTATAAAATAATATATCAAAATCTATTTATACTATTTTTCTGCATATTAAAAATCATGCATATTAATTCCAACCAAAACAACAGGAATTAATAATGACAATTCAATCTATTAATGTGCGTAACCAGTTAAAAGGTACTATTCAGGAAATTGTAAAAGGTGATGTGGTTTCTGAAGTCGATGTGGTGACTGCTTCAGGTATTTTCACTTCGGTAATTACGACACGTTCTGTAGAAGAGCTGGATTTGCAGATAGGAAGTCAGGTGATTGTACTGATCAAATCGACTGATGTTTCACTGGCAAAACTGTAGGTGTGTCGATTGTATGAAGCAATATTTTAAACAAGGGGCAACGGTACTGACTCTGCTAAGCGCGAGTATTGGCTTAACGCATGCAGATGCGGAGGTAGGTCAGTTACAACAACAGGTCAGTCAACTCGAGCAGTCATTAAAACAATTAAAAACCCAGTTAGCGCAGATTCAGAATCAGAACGAAGCCGTTACAGAAGCCACTACTGCTGATGAGGCTGAACTATCTGCTGATGCAGAAACTGAATCTGATGATGACCAAAGCTTTGTGACACGTGCCGAGTTGCAAGGTCTGCAAAGCGATCTGGAAAACTATAAATATCAGGTACAACGTGACCGCGATACCAAAACGGCATTATCAACACGTCAACTGCTGATTAATGGAGTCGTGCAGGCCAAAGCTTCTTATATCGATGAAGCACAGCGCACTCCACCTACGGGTACCAATACCGGGATGGCAGTTCAAGACCGCCACTCTTCGTTTGATTTAGGTGCAGTCCAAATTGGTTTTATTGGCAATCTGTATAAAGACTATGAAGAAGGCAAAAACCTGGATTTCAATCTGCGTTTTGGTACTTCTCCACAGACAGGAACCAATAACAGTTATCTGAACTTATTGGATGCGCAACTGACTTATCACGTATTGCCAACCTTAAGTGCCGACACGGGGCGCTTGAGCGTTACTTTAGGTCAGCAACTGTTACCATTTGGCCAGGAAGTTCAGGCCACTGAAGACCTAAAACCTACCATTAACAATGCCTTGTTCAGTTTGCCGGGCCTAGGTTATGGACTGGCACTGCGTGAAGTCGGTCTGATTGTGCGTGGGGATGCCTTACCAACCGTGGACTATGGATATAACTATCGCTCGCCAATGATCAGCTATGCCTTTGGCTTGGTGAATGGTAATGGAGCCAATAAATCGGATGACAATGATGACAAAAACTTTATTGGACGTTTGCGTTATACCTTGCCTGCTGAATATAACTCATGGCTGCGTGAACTGAGTTTTGGTCTGTCCTGGTATCAAGGCAAGAGCAATCTATTTGAAATTGATGGAACTAGTGCGGCCTTTGCTGGTAAAGGCGATGTGCTGCGTAAAGGCTTCGATATTTACTATAACCATCATCCATTCGGTGTGACCTATGAATATGTGCAAGGTGAAGATGACACCTACATTTCACAAACCGCACAGACCTATAAGCGTGAAAGTGAGTCGCATACAGGCACCTTGTTCTGGAACTTCGGTGAGCAGTTTGTCAAAGGCTTCCGTAATCAGGGCCGTTATGACGACTGGTGGCCAAAGTCTTACCAGGCCTTCTATCGCTACGACACCATTGATCGTGACAAAAATTTAGCCGATCAAACGGTTGATATTCACAGTCTGGGCCTGAATGCATTCTTTGCGGAAACCACCAAGTTTCAGATCAACCTGAACCATGTCAACAACGACATTACAAACAAGAGCTATAACGAACTGGTCGCACAATTCCAGTACGGATTCTAATTTTATATTTTGAGGAATTTTCACATGTTTAAATGGTCAAAAGTATTCTTTGCCGGCCTTCTCTCTACAACAACACTGCTGCCAGCGATTCAGACCTCTGCCGCAGAGGCGAAACCCAGCGTGATCCGTTTTGCTTCGCCGATGGTCGGTACAGGTAATCGCCCTGTAGGTTATGGTAATTACTATGCGACTGCACAGACCTTGGGTTTATTTGAAAAAGAATTCCAGAAAGATGGCATCAAAGTACAATGGAATAACTTTAAAGGAGCGGGTCCTGCGATTAATGAATCTTATGCGAATGGTCTGGTCGATATTACCTGGATTGGTGATTTGCCTGGACTGATTGGCAAAGCCAGTCGTCTGGACACTAAACTGGTCGCCATGGCTGGCTCACAGGATAATACTTATCTGGTGGTAGCATCGGGTTCTCCGGCTAAATCGATTGCTGATTTAAAAGGGAAACGAATAGGCTTCTTTAAAGGAACCAATCTGCATTTATCGATTATTAATGTGGTCAAAAAATACGGATTCAGTGAGAAAGACTTCCGTTTTGTCAACATGGATGGCCCAGTGGCGTATTCCGCTTTAGCCAGTGGTGATATTGATGCAATCTGGAGCAGTAGCTATATTTTTCCTGTAGTCGATCGCGGTATTGCCAAGATTATTTATAGTACCAAAAATGAACCTGATCTCTATAAAACCTCAGGCTATGTACTGGTGAATTCCAAGTTTGAGCAAAAATATCCTGAAGTGGTTCAGCGTGTAGTGAATGTGCTGGTCAAACAAGCGGCTTGGGAAAGCAAGCCCGCTAATAAAGATGCCCTGTTTAAACTCTGGGCAAAATCTGGAATATCGTATAGCAACATCAATAAAGCCCATATTGGGGTAGATCTGAAACGTCATAGTGCCCCGATTTTTGATGCCTATAACGTGTCACTCATTAAGCAGAAGCTTAAAGCGGGTCAAGATTTGAAACTGATTCGCGGTAATGTCGATGTGGATAAATGGATTGAGTCTAAGTATCTGAATAATGCGCTGAAAAGCCATAATTTACAGAGCTTCTGGAAACCTCTTAAGGCCAATGGACAATAACCACTATGCCATTGAGGAGGAAGAGTGATGTTACAGGAAATCGAGCTTGAAACAGCCAAGATACCGACACAGGACAGTGCTGCATCCAGATTGAACCGAAAAAGTATTCTGAATTTTTTTAAACAGAATCAGGTGTTCATATGGGGAATCGGAGCAATTTTCCCCATCGCGTTGCTCTATCTGTGGCATGTGTCGGTAGAACGGAACTGGGTGAATCCTTTATTGCTTCCTGCACCTGAACTGGTCTGGGTGGCCCTGAAAGATCTGTATCAAACTGGCGAACTGTGGAGCAATTTGAGTGTCAGTCTGAGCCGAATTGGCTATGGGTTCAGTGCCGGCATTGTACTGGCACTGGTCTTAGGTCTGACCATGGGATTATCGCGTCGAGCAGAAGCCTATATCTGGCCCACATTCAAAGCCATTAATCTGGTACCTGTGATTGGCTGGATTCCACTGTTAATTTTACTGGTCGGGATTGATGAAGCCCTCAAGATTATTCTGATTGCTAAAGCCGCGCTGGTACCGATGACCATCAATGTATTTAAAGGCGTGCGCAATATTTCACAGCAATTGACCGAAGTCGCGGAAGTTTATCAGTTGAGCACCTGGTCCAGATTTAAAAATGTGGTTCTGCCGGGTGCTTTTATCAGTTTTATCGGTGGTCTGCGTTTATCTCTGGCAAGTTCATGGGGCGCTCTGGTTGCAGTAGAACTGCTAGCTTCGAGTGAAGGGATCGGCTATGTGATGGTCTATGGCCGTCAGATTTTCCAGCTCGATGTGGTGATGGCAACTGTAGTGGTGATTGGACTGGTGGGATTTGGCTTTGACGTCATTATCCGCCTCATACAAAAACAGTTCCGTGGTTGGGATCAGGCTAGATAGGGAAAATGTCATGAAAAAAATAGATTATCGCGGCTGGGTCATTCCTTCGGTTCTGTGGGTTGCCTGGTTGATCGTGACCGCAAAACAATGGGTTGATCCTGCTTTGCTGGCACCGCCAGCTGCTGTATGGCAAGCCTTTGTAGAAAGCTGGCAGGCAGGCGAGGTGACAGAAAACATTATCGCCAGCCTACTTCGCAACACGGCAGGGTTTATTGCCGGTGGAGTGATGGGTGCAGTGCTGGGTTTGGCCCTGGGTCTAAATGTCTGGCTGGATCGAATCTTTTCTCCAACACTGAATGCCATTAAACACGTGGCTGTATTTGCCTGGATTCCACTGATGATCATGTGGTTTGGACACGGTGAAGTTTCAAAAGTGATTTTTATTGCCTTAGTGGTGTTCTATCCGGTGTTCTTTAATACCTATGACGGGGTCAAGAATGTGCCGGTCAAAATTAAAGAAGTGGCGCAGATCTTCCAGCTCAGTCCGGTACGTACTTTTTTTAAAGTGATTTTACCCGCAGCAGCCCCAAGTATTTTTGCCGGTTTGAATATTGCGCTGGTATTTTCATGGGTGGCGACTGTGGGCGCGGAGTATTTTTTTGTGTCCTCGGTTGGCGTGGTCAATCCAATCATGGACGGACAGAACCTGTTCCAGATGGAAGTGGTGCTATATGGCATGGCCATTATTGCGATTGTCGGGCTGTTATTTTCCAAGGCAGCACAATTCTTTGAAAACTATAACTTACGCTGGCGTCAGGCGGCCAATAAATAAAAGATGTGAGATAACAACATGAATCAACAGGTGAATATTAAGGGTCATGTCGAGATCCAGAAACTCGACAAGTTCTTCCCTAAAGATGGGGAAGAGTTGCAGGTATTAGATCAGATTAATTTGAATATCCAGCCAGGCGAGTTCATTAGTATTGTCGGTAATAGTGGCTGTGGTAAATCAACCTTATTGCGGCTTTTGGTGGGCCTTGATGCCGAGTTTCAAGGCAGTATTTTGATTGATGGCAAACCGATTCAGGGCACCAGTCTGGATCGCGGTATTGTGTTTCAGGATCACCGTTTGTTCCCTTGGCTGAGTGTCGAGCAGAATGTGGCTTTAGCGCTGGAAAAATCAGGCCTGAGCAAAGCCGAAAAGCAGGAACTCATTGATTATCATCTGGAACTGGTGCAATTGAGCCAGTTTAAAACTGCCTATCCAAGTCAGCTGTCTGGGGGGATGAGCCAGCGTGTGGCAATTGCGCGTAGTCTGGTGAATCGTCCACAAATTTTATTACTGGATGAACCTTTTGGTGCCTTGGATGCCTTGACTCGGGCCAACTTGCAACAGGAATTACAGCGGATCTGGCAGTCGGAAAAGATCACCTCTATTCTGGTCACCCATGATGTAGAAGAGGCGGTATTGTTAGGTGATCGCGTAGTGGTAATGCAACCCCATCCGGGACGAATCAAACGTATTGTGAAAGTGGATCTGGAACGTCCGCGTAAACGTGAAGACTACCGTCTGGCGGCCATTAAAAATGACATCTTGCTTGACTTCCAGGATCAGGTCGAGCTTGTGCCGCATGAATTAGAACAATATAAATTGGCCTGGTAAGCAGAGCCATTTGAATACCCGCATTCGCGGGTTTTTTATTGCCCTAAGCATTGTTGCGATTTGGTTGTTCGGAATATTTTAAATAACGTTTTCTAGAAGAAAAGAAATTTTAAGTTATTGAAATATATAATTTTATATCTAACTATTAAAATCTATACATGCTTTTGATAACCAAATAAAAAATCAAGATAACTCCTTACCCTAAACTCTTTTATAGTCAAAAGAGTCCTATTTTCAGCAGATCTAAAAGAGACAGAAATTTATCCAAGTTCATAAACAGGATAGATCCAGTCTAGAACAATCATTAAATATGTATTGCAGCAAAAGGTGAGGAAAAATGACGGAGCACTCTCAATGTAGAATCACGATTCAAAATTTATATAAAAGTTATAGCACCGCACCAGATCAGCAGACCCAAGTCCTCGAAGATATTAATCTGGATATTCATGCAGGTGATTTTGTCAGTGTGATAGGGCATGCTGGCTGCGGTAAATCCACATTGTTACGCTTACTGAAGGGCTTAGAGCAGCATCAACAGGGACAGATTCTGATTCAGGGAAAACAGCCAGCTGAACATCTTCCAAATCTCAGTATTGTCTATCAGGATCATCGACTGTTTAACTGGCTCAGTGTGACGGAAAATATCCGCATGGCTTTACATCAAATCCCTTTAAGTAAAGAAGAGGAAAACCGAAGAATTCAGGAACAGCTGGAATTGCTGCAACTGACGCCGTTTAAGGATGCTTATCCATCGCACTTGTCTGCTGGCATGAATCTGAAAGTGGCCATTGCCAAAAGCCTGGTTACTCAACCGGATATTTTATTATTAGATGATCCTTTTGCTGGACTGGACGCGCTAATGCGTCATCATCTGCATGAAGAATTACAGCGAATCTGGAAAACCAAAAAAATTACCGTGATTTTAGCAACCCAAGATATTGCTGAGCAATTCAGTAGTCGTGATGCAGGCTAATCCTGGGCGAATCGAACAGGTTTTAAAAGTACCCTTATCTTATCCACGTAAGCGCCAGAATACGCGACTACAGCAGTTGAAAAAAGAAATTCTAAAAGCATTAAATTTTTCAATCGTGAAGGATCAACAGCCGCTACTCACAGGCTCTGGTCAGTTTTGCTGGTAGGCTAGGGGCTTCATTCGTTTCAAGTTATACAGAGATCAACAGCAATAAACCTCGCCCATAGTTGTCATTTCCACTAGCACCAATTACCCCAGTGCTTAACTTAAAGAAATAAAAAATGCCCTATCGGGCATTTTTTATAATGGATGGTTTAAGAGGCAACCGCAGTATTTTGTTGCGTAATCACATACTGATTTTCTGGCCGTTTCAGCCCCAGATTTTCACGTAAAGTTGTACCTTCATATTCAGTCCGGAATAGACCACGACGTTGTAGTTCTGGCACGATGAAATCTACAAAGTCATCCAGACCGGCAGGTGTCGTCGGTGGTAATACATTAAAGCCATCCGCAGCTTCATTTTCAAACCACTCCTGTAATTGATCAACCACCTGTTCAGGCGTACCAATCAAAGTCCAGTGACCACGGGCAGACGCAATATATTCATATAGCTGACGAATGCTGAAGTGATGCTTAGCTGCAATCTCAAACATTATTTGTTGACGGCTAGACTTGATCTCAATGTCTTCTAGAGGAAATGGAGCATCCAGATCATAGTTTGAAAGATCAATATCACCTGCCAGACCAGACAGTAAGCCCAAACCGACATCTGGATGAATCAGACGATTCAGCAATTCATATTTTTCTTTGGCTTCCTGTTCGGTTTTAGCCACAAATACAGAAACTCCTGGCATTACTTTTAGATCATCCGGATGACGGCCATATTTAGCCAGACGTTCTTTGACATCACGGTAGAAGGCTTGAGCATCAGACAGGCTTTGCTGGGCAGTAAAAATCACTTCGGCATATTTGGCGGCCAGTTCACGACCATCTTCAGACTGACCTGCCTGGACAATCACTGGATAGCCTTGTGGTGGACGAGGGACATTGAGTGCACCCTGGACATTAAAATATTTGCCGCTATGCAGTGGTTCGTGCTGTTTAGATGCATCAAAGAAATGACCGCTTTCTTTGTCATAGAGGAATGCATCATTTTCCCATGAATCCCAGAGCTTCTGTACAACTTCAATAAATTCATCCGCGCGCTCATAACGGACTTTGGCATCCGGATGTGCACTAAAACCAAAGTTCCGCGCGGTTTCAGCAGATATGGTGGTGACAACATTCCAGGCGGCACGACCCTTACTGATATGGTCTAAAGAGGCATATTTTCGTGCCAACAGATACGGTTCTTCATAGGTGGTAGAAGCAGTGGCAATAAAACCAATATTTTGGGTGACGGCTGAAATCGCTGCGAATAAGGTGACTGGTTCAAAGCCCACGACTTTATCGCTATAACCGACATTCTTATTATGTTTGGAAGCGCCATGACTCCAGTTGACTGCCAGACCATCTGCAAGGAAATAGGCATCAAACAGGCCGCGTTCAGCAGTTTTTGCCAATTCAATCGCATAATCAATGCTTAAATGATCCTGAGGACGAGACTCAGGATGACGCCAACCTGCCGCATGTTGCGAAGTCGTCGGGATAAAAGCACCCAGTTTAATTTGTCGTTTAGCCATGAGAAGACCTTGTGTTTTTATACAATACACTGCTTATAACAAGGATCTTCATGCCTGAAAAATATAATAAAAATAAATCCATATAAAAAATATGGATTAAGCAGGAAATACGCTCTTTAGAGGTGGTTTACTAAGGTTTATCCAGTAGTTCAGGCCGGAAGATTAAACCAGTGCCTCGATGGTCTTTTTCTTCCAGATAAACTGGTAATACAAGCCTTGCATAATACAAAGACAGACAAAGGCAAGGGCATAGCCATACCAGATCCCTTGTAAACCCCACCAGCGGCTGAACATATAGGCAGCTGGTACTTCAATGCCAATAATGGCAATGATATTGATCAACATAGGGATTGTTACTGTGCCACTGGCCCGCATGATCGAAGCGAAAATTGCACTAGCACCAAAGAACAAAATCGACCATAGGACAATGAAGAGAAGTTGCTGACCCAATACCACGACCTGTGGATCAGTGATAAATAGTGCCATGAGATATTTAGAAAACAGATAAGCCAGAATTACCAGACTACCTGTGAACAAGATATTCATACTTAAGGCAGTTCGGGTCACTTTATTGAGCAAATCATTTTTACCAGCACCAATGGCCTGTGCCCCAAAGACAGAAGCTGCAATGGCAATAGAAAGAGCAGGGAACTGAATATAATTCAGTACCTGATTCACGGCACCATAGGCCGCCGTCGCTTCTGCACCATAACGGTTGACCAGACCCACAATGACCAGACCAGCGACTGAAGTCGTCACCATTTGAACCCCGGTTGGAATACCTAAGCGCAGGATAATCTTGCTGAGCTGGGGCTGATGACGGATATCTTTGATCAACGCCCAGTCTGGTCTTAGAGGATGACGCTTATAATTTAAATAGAGAATGAGAAATAACAGAACAGCCAAGTTGCCCAGAATGGTTGCAATTGCTGGAGAGATGACCCCCATCTTAGGAAAACCGAAATAACCGGCGATTAGGACTGGTGTTACTACCAAGCCCACACCAATCGTTAGGGCAGAGGCAAATAGTGGTGTAGTACTGTCTCCGACCCCACGTAAAATTGAAGTATAAATAATATAAATAAAAATCAGAGGACTACCGGCCAGCATCCATTGCACATAAGGCAAAGACAGGTGCATCACATCCGGATCTGTACCCAAGAGTTGCAGGATATTTTCAGCAAAAAATACACCCAATAGGGCAATCAGGCTGCCACCAATCAGTGTCATAAACAGGGTAGAGCCAACTACACAGCGCACTTTTTCCAGGTTTCTGGCACCCCAAGCTTGTCCTACCAGAACCGTAGAACCTGCAGAGAGACCAATCACAAAAGCCATCAGACAGAACAGAATCGGGAAAAATACTGCCACAGCGGCAATTGCTTGCACGCCGAGCATTTGCCCGACAAAAAAAGTATTAATCGTACCGGACAGGCTTTGCAGGATGTTGGTAACGACCAGCGGTAACAGGAAAATAAAAAATGTTTTCCATAAATTCTGCTGGTGAACCAATGCTTGCTGTGCCATATGACATCCTGTTCTTGATTTTTCATATATTTATCAGGACTAAATTATCCTTGATCCGCATCAAGAACGCCTTAGCTTTTCAGTAACCAATAAGTCTATTTTTTTAAACTTTGGAAAGAATCTGTGCCGCTTCTATTAAGGTTTCATCTTTTTTGGCGAAGCAGAAGCGTAATAAGTGTAAATCTTTAGGCGGCTCCTGATAAAACGCTGATACCGGAATCGCTACAATGCCATGCTGTTCAGCCAGATAGTGACACATCGACAGTGCATCCAGATCAGGACGAATTTCACTGTAATCCAGATTCTGGAAATAGGTACCTTGAGACGGCGTCCAGTGAAAACGGGAATCTGTAAGTGCATGATTAAACAGGTCCCGTTTGGTCTGATAAAAACCGGACAGCTCATGGATATGTTCAGAATGTAGCTGCATATATTCAGTCAAAGCCACCTGAATTGGCGTTACACCACAGAAGCTGACAAACTGGTAAATCTGTCTGAACATCTGCATTAAGGCTGGCGGTGCAACACAGAAACCAGTTTTCCAGCCGGTCACATGAAAGGTTTTACCAAAAGAACCAATCACAAAACTGCGTTCACGGAGTTCCGGAAATGATGCTGCAGAATGATGACGAACTTCATCAAATACCAGATGTTCATAAACTTCATCAGACAGAACTACAATATTGCGATCACGAATCAGTTCAATCAGCTGTTGCCAGTCTTGCTCTGTCCATACCGTTCCGGTGGGATTATGCGGTGTATTCACTACAATCATGCGGGTACGGTCATTGATTGCATCTTTGACCTGATTCCAGTCCACAGAAAAACCAGGATATTCCAGAGCGATATGTACCGGTTTGGCACCGACCAGCTTCACGCTTGGCGCATAGCTGTCATAACTGGGATCAAAAATAATGACTTCTTCACCCGCCCGTACCGTTGCCTGAATTGCACAGAAGATTGCAATCGTTGCGCCAGGAGTAATGGTGATTTCATCTACCGGGTCTAGAATGAGCTGGTCACGATGCTGATAAAGGTCAGCGACCAGCCCACGTAATACTGGTAAACCATCACCCGGTGCATATTGATTAAAACCATTTTCAGCCGCCCGACTGAGGGCTTCAATCAATTGCGGTGGAGCAGGAAAATCTGGAAAACCTTGTGACAGGTTAATTGCTCCGAGTTTTTGTGCCAAGGCCGACATAGTACTAAAAATAGTAACGCCCAGATTGGGAAGTTTAGAATGTAACTCAAGCATGTCCTTGGCCTCTGGCTTATCCTGTAATCGAGGATGATGTAGGAGATATAAAGTATTCGGCTTTCAGTGTAGCAGTAAGTGAATCAGCAAATAATCAGAAAAATCGAAAAGGTTGAAACAGAATACATCTTCTATTTCATAAGCATAGAGGATATAAGGTCAGGTTAAGGCTATTCGTGGTTAATTCATGTGAAATAAATACCAAGATGGATTGTTCTAAGCTTATTCCCTAAAATCAGTGCGATAAAAATAACCTCAAATAATAATTATAAAATGCTACAGAGTATTTATACGGTGCTTGAAGGCTTGGGTCTAAGCTCACAGAAGCGTGCACTTCATCTCCGATTTTCCAATGAAATTTTAAATTCTCAGGTTCTGATTCAGCGTATTGAAGGCAGGCACTGGATCAATGAGGGGCTACATGCTGAATTACTTTGTCTATCCACTCATCCCTATATTGCTTTAAAACAGTTTATTGGCTGTCAGGTTGCTGTTGATCAGGTCACTGATCAAGGTGAGCTTTTCCGGACTACAGGTATCATTACCGCAGCTAAACAGGGGCATAGCGATGGTGCTTTAAGTGTCTATCAGCTGACTCTCGAAGATGCGACTTCACTTTGGCATAAACGCCGTAATAGTCGTGTGTTTTTGAATAAAAGTGTCAAAGAAATCAGTGAAATTTTGTTTGCTGAATGGCAAAAGCGAAGTGGCTTATTTGCGCAAAGTTTAAGTTTGGATCTTTCCGGACTAAATCGTGAATATGATGTACGGCCATTGGTCATACAGTCCAATGAAAGTGATTATGACTTTCTGACCCGCCTATGGCGTAGTGAGGGTATTAACTGGCTGATTGATGAAAAGGAATTAATCATTTCAATATCAGCTCGAACCATTCAGCCACAAGTCCTGCGTCTTGTTGATGAGCAGCAATATTTTCAAGCCTTAAAGCGCCGTTCCATCCGCTTCCATCGCAGTCATGCAACTGAGCAATTCGATACTATCACCAGCCTAATCGCTGAGCGACAACTTGTACCAAACAGTGTTGCATTGCAACGCTGGCAAGCTATAGATCTGGAGCAGGAGCAAAACCAGCGATTGGTGAATATTCAGCAGAGTAGTGTTCAGGATCATACTAGTTTAAATCTGGAAGATGTCTGGAACATCAGCCCAGCTTGGACCAGTGACCTAAATAGAGAAGATCAGGCTACATCATCCAGTCCAGCTCAACTGGATCAACTCAGTCAGCAACTTAGTCACTATCATGCCATGCAGTCCAAATATTTTAAGGCCAGCAGTAGTGTTCGTGATGCCCAAGTGGGTTACTGGTTTGAACTGCATGATCATCCCGAAATTGATCAACATCCGTGCAATGAGCGTGAATTTTTAATTTTGGGCAAACACTTCTATAACCAGAATAATTTACCAAAAGACATTTTGCTACAGGTGGATCAGCTCATGCTGTCCAGTCGCTGGAAAGTTCTGGATGACGAGAGACAAGGCAATGAGCTGTATTTAATTCGTCGAGATATTCTGGTGATACCTGAATATCATCCACTACAACATCGGCCAATGGCCTATCCACAACGGGCGAAAGTGGTAGGGCCTGAAGGTGAGACTATTTATGTCGATGAATGGGGACGCGTGAAGGTTCGTTTTTTATTTACCCGTAGTGAAGATCATCAGCATGATGGTGGTGCTGGCGCCAATGGTAATGACACTGATTCGGCCTGGGTAGATGTGCTAACGCCATGGGCAGGTGAAGGTTATGGCGCCCGATTCCATCCACGTATCGGGGAAATCGTAGTGATTGATTTCTTCGAAGGGGATATTGATCGTCCCTTTATTGTTGGATGTATTCATGAAGCTGAACGTTATCAAACTATGTTTGATAAGAAGGGCCAATTGCCACTCACTAAAAAACTAAGTGGTATCCGTTCTCAAGAGGTGGGTGGCGAAGGTTTTAACCAGCTTCGCTTCGATGATACAACTGGACAGATTAGTGCACAGCTGCAAAGTAGTCATGGGGCCAGTCAGCTAAATTTAGGAAATCTAAGTCATCCAAAAGAAGATGAGGCTAGCGACGGGCGTGGTGAGGGCTTTGAGTTAAGAACAGATCAATGGGGAGCACTTAGAGCGGGAGCTGGCTTGCTTCTCTCTACCTATAAACAAGAAAATGCCAATGCCAATCACTTAAATGCCAGTCCTGCGAAAAGCCAGCTTGAATCTAGTTTGAATCATAGTAAAGCCTTAAGTGAGATTGCCAAAAATCAGCAAACAGATCCCTTAGAAGGGTTAGATCATCTGAAAAAATTTCTGGATCAGATTGAACAGCAAGATCAAAGCAAGGCTGAAACCTTTAAACAGGCTTTAATGCTGCTGTGCGCACCGAATTCAATTGCACTCTCAACTAATGAAGATCTATACCTTTCAGCTGATCAGTTCGGACTCTGGAGAAACGACGACTTTGTTTAAGGAAATTCCAGTAGGTTGCTTCAAATTTAAGAAAGAAATCATCAATTACGCAAAATAATTCGGTACTATTAAACATCGGGACTAGAGTTTTAAGTTTTATGTGGTAACTCAACTGATGGCTCTAGTCCTCTTATTTTTCAAGTCAATTTTTTATCCGCGATTCGGGTTAAAATATGAAAATACTTAAATCTATAGTAATAATTAGCAGTAGCTTCTTTTCACTATTATGTCACGCAAAAAATATAGATTGGAATGATTACCAGCAAAGTGCTACCCAAATTAAAGAACCAGTTTTATTTCTGGATCAATTTGGTAGATTCTCTCAATTAAATAAAAATTTAAAATTAAGTTTAGTTGATTATGGGGATAAAAACAAAAAATATTCTGGTGGAGATTACATTCTTAAGAGTTATGGCGTCGAAGTTTTAAATAATCAAAAAACTTATATTTTATATCAAGGTACTATGCCTTTAAAATCAACTGTAGATTTAAAAATACTTTATCAAGATAAAAAAATAGTTGCCTTTCGGATAAGGGAATTTAGTGAATTAGATTATGTGAAAAGACCTTATAAAAAATTTATATCTAACTTTTTTATATATAATAAGTTATCAAATTTAGTTATTGAAGCTCCAGTAGTAAATTCTTCATCTGCTAATTTAGAAAGTGATTACGGGAGTATATTGGCTGGTGATAATTTTTCTTATATTAAAGAAGAGAAAAAATATTTATATAATGCCAATATTAGGGAAATTAACAGGAAAATTAATGACTATAAATTGATTTTAGATTCAGATTTAAAGTGCTTAACATTTACTCTAGGGTGTGAAAATATTAATTATAGAAATTTTCTTAAAAAATAATTTTTTAGATTGCTACATTATGGAGAATGTAGCAATCACCGACCTTATAAATTTTACCCTTCCAAAATCTCTTCCAACAACTCCTCACTCGGTGCAAAGTAATACGCACCATCCATTGGAGTCACGAAGTGTAGCAAGCGGTCATGGATCCCATCGCCTGATGTACCAAACATGCGCACTAACATGGTATCAATGATTTTCAGGTCTTTGGTATAAGCAATGAAGAATAGACCTTGGTCACCACGACCATCTCCATAAGGTAGAGAGTGACGTAGAATTTCCATTTCCTCGCCTTCCTCATCTTCAACGACAGTACGAGCGATATGCGCATTGGCAGGTTTTACTTCATCCTCGAGCTCAATCGATTCAAGTTTGGTACGACCCATCACTTGTTCTTGAGCATCGACTTTGAGTTTTTTCCATTTATCCAAGTTATGGGCATAACGCTGCGCAAAAATGAATGAACCGTCTTGGAAAATGCCAGCATCTTCACCAAGTAAAGCCACTTCAGCTCGATCATCCGGGAATTGCGGATTTTCAGTCCCATCAATGAAACCGGTAATATCACGGCCATCAAAGTAACGGAAGCAAACACGCTCATCTAGTACTTCAACCTGATCGCGAATACCTTCAAAGAAAGACTGACTCAAGGCGAAACAGATATCGGCACGCGCACTGGCAATATGGATCAGCACATCTGCCGGTACCACAGGCATATTAAATGAACCTTGAATTGGCTCTAATTGTTTAAAACCAGCAGGTGCCTGTTCATACAATTTTGACCAGAGTTCAGGACCAAAAGCGACAGCCGTTTTAATTTGCGCATTCGGATGTTGGGTAATCAGGCGATCGCGTGTCGTAAATAGCTCTTTTAATCGTTCCTTAAAATCTTCGATACTGAGATTTTTCAGACGTAAAACAATAAAGCGAGCATGATCTGAAGGTAATGGCAAAATTACAGATTGGGCTGTCATTCATGGCTCCTGTAATAAATTTTCTGTATCCAATCCTGCTATTGTGCCTGAAGCGCTATAGAGTGAATAGTATGCAGTCTGATGTTTAAGCAATTTTTTTGGCTGAAAATATTGGAAAAGTCATATAATTAGATCCTGAATTTGAATGAGTTAAATCTCTATGTCCTATCAAGTCTGGTTTGCTTATATGTTAGCCTGTTGGGTGATCAGTATTTCCCCAGGTGCGGGAGCTATTGCTTCGATGTCGAGCGGACTGAATTACGGTTTCCGACATGGATACTGGAATGCGCTCGGCCTGCAACTCGCCCTATTGGTTCAAATTGCTATTGTGGCTGCCGGGGCAGGGGTATTGTTCGCGACTACACCTTGGGCATTTCTTGCTGTGAAATGGTTTGGGGTTGCTTATTTACTGTATCTGGCCCTTTTGCAGTGGAAAGCACCAGCGCAGTCGATTGAAATTAAACATGAACTCGCACGAAAATCAGCTGGGAAACTCGTCATTCACGGTTTTCTGGTCAATATGAGTAATCCCAAGGCAATTGTATTTTTGCTGGCAGTATTACCGCAATTTCTGGACTTATCTAAACCGCAATGGATTCAATATGTGATTATGGCCGCGACTATGGTAACGATTGATCTGATCGTAATGGCAGGTTATACCGGTCTGGCTGCCAAGGTTCTGCGACTTTTGAAATCGCCAAAACAGCAGAAAGTCATGAATCGAACTTTTGCCAGCTTGTTCGCCGGAGCTGCGTTTTTATTGAGTTTGGTGCATCAGTAGGGAAACCTCTCCTTAAAGGAGAGGGAATTCAACGATCTCTTAAAGAATCATCTGTAAAAATTCATCTTCAGTCATGACCTCAATATCATGCTGTTTAAATAATGCAGCCGTTACGCCATCACCCTGAATTTTATTGCCAGTAAATGAACCATCATAAATCAGCTTGCTGCCGCAAGATGGACTATTGGCTTTTAAGACTGCATGGGTGACTTGAAATTTCTGTGCTAGTTCCAAGGCAGCATAAGCTCCCTGTATAAAAGCAGTAGATATATCTTGTCCTTGAATATCTGTTACTTGAGCTAAACCTTTAAGAACTTCTAATCCTGTACCGCCTTGAATTTCTGCGGCGGGTCGGGGGATAGGCAAACTACCACTGACTTCAGGGCAAATTGTGACATATTGATCTGGTAGCAAATGATCGACCAACTCTTTTACCAGACAGTCGCGACCATCATAACGAACCTTGTGTCCGAGCAAGCAGGCACTAATTAGATAAAATTTACCTGCCATGTCTTAAGCCAGTTTTTTAAACTTCTGCAAGATAAAAATAGCAGCAAACAGCACTGACATGGTCAGCACAATGGTCAGACCTGTTGACGTATTCAGACCTGCACTTGACCAGAGCCCAACCGTCACACCAATTTGTGCAATCACAAAAGCCCAGATCACCATTTGACGAGGCGAGTTTGCCAGTAGGCGAGCCGTCAAAGCTGGAATGACTAGAAGTGCGCCCATCAAGAGTGAACCGACCGCACGTAATGCCAATACAGTAAACAGTGCCAATAACAGCATAAAGATTAGACGTTGCAGTTTTGCATTCACCCCTTCACTGATCGCCATATCAGGATCAATCGCAATTTGGATTTGCGCCTGCCAGCTTTTATACAGGACAGCCAAAGCCAAGATAATCACGACGGCAAAAGTAGGAAGATCTGTCCATGAGATAGTGAGTAGATCACCAAATAAATAGCTAAGCAGTTCCGGTCTTAAACTCGGTAAATGCTGAATGAATAACAGGCCTGAACAGAGCAGGGTGGCGGAACAGAGTGCCAACAATGCATCATTCGGCAAGCGTGGATCATATAATACCCAGAGTACAGCGACCAGCAAGATAGCGATAAAGCTGACCCCCATCCAGAGTGGCAGGCTCATCGCACCGGCAATGGCAACACCGAGCAAAGTACCATGTGCCATCGTATCTGCAAAGAAAGACATACGACGCCACAGCATCAGACAGCCGAGTGGTGCGGTCAGGAACACCAAGAGTGTTCCCATAATCCATGCAGGTAATAGGAGAGATAACCAATCCATCATGGCTTAAGCTTCCGGCTCGGGGTGAATGTGGGGACGTGAATCGTGCTGACAAGGTGTCGCGGAGTCACCATGGGCACAGTGATCATGATGATGTTGGTAGAACACCCGGTTGGTACCAAAAATGGCTTGATATTCTGGATGTTGCTGTACGCTTTCTGGCAGGCCGCTACAACAGATATGTTTGTTCAAGCAGACCACACGATGTGTACCTTGCATTACCCATTGCAGGTCATGTGAGACCATTAAAATGGCACAACCATATTTTTCTGGCAGGCTGCGCACATATTCATACAGTTCGGCTTCGGACTGAATATCCAGTCCCTGCATTGGCTCATCCAGTACTAGAATATCCGGCTGACGTAATAAGGCGCGTGCTAGCAGGACACGTTGACGTTCACCGCCGGAAAGCTGTTGTACTTTAGAATTTTCCAGTTTGGCAATACCGGTATCACGGATAATTTCAGCTTTAATAGCTGAAGGGCATTTTTCTAACGCCAGCAGATCTTTGACACGTAGCGGTAAACTATGTGAAGGATTGAATTTTTGTGGCACATAAGAGAATTTCAGCTTGCGCGCCGTTTTGATTTCACCGGATTTCGGTTTGACGATCCCAAGCATGGCCTTTATTAAAGTCGACTTACCGGCACCGTTTGGACCAATCAGCGTAACAATCTCTTTCTCCTGCAAAGAGAAATCAATCGCCTTTAAAATGTCACGATCATCAATATTGACCCAGATCTTGGAAAGCTGGATCAAGGGTGATGCATTCAAGCTTTGTTGCGACACTGCTGACAGATTCCTGAAATTTCGATAATGCTGTGGTGTGCACTAAAATCGTCTGAAGCCGCCAAGGCATCCAGTTGTTCTAATAAACCTTGTGCAGATGCTTCTTTGACTGCTTTACATTCAGTACAAATCAAGAATGCCGCCTGATGGCCTTCACGCGGATGGCAGCAGGGAATATAGGCATTAATAGAGGTCAGGCGGTGAATAAAGCCTTTTTCTAATAAAAAGTCGAGTGTACGGTACACCGTTGGTGGGGCAGCGGGACGGTCGCTGGCATTTTTCATTTGTGCCAGCAGGTCATACGCACCCATCGGGCCGCTTGCATTCAGAATCAGTTCCAGTACCTCTTTGCGTAAAGGAGTGAGGCGTGCGCCACTTGCCGCACAAAGACTCTCTGCTTCGGCCAGACGTTGCGCGACATTTGGATGGTCGTGTACGCCGTGCAATGCATTGTGGTGTTCGTGCGAACATGAACCCATAGTTCACCTCAGGTGCGAAACTGAAAATTAAAAGATTTCAAATCTTAACATGAAGCGCCCAGAGTTTCGATTGGGCATAGGTATTTTTGTAATTTTGTTATATTATAACACTATTAAATTTGTCCTTATATAGCGATTTCTCTTCATGTTCCGTTTCCTTGCCCTGTGTAGCCTGGCTTTGTTCAGTACCATTAGCTGGTCGCAAAGTCTGGTGGTTTCAACGCAGCCGATTTATCTGATTGCCAAGACCATTACTCAAGGCGTGGAACAGCCGACTTTATTACTGGCCAATCAAAGCGGTCATGATGTCAGTCTGACCCCGGCACACCGTAAAACGATTCAGGATGCCGGCCTGGTGATCTGGTTAGGGCAGGCACATGAAGCGCCGTTGGCAAAAGTGTTGAACAATAACAATAAAAGTATCGCGATTTTAGATTCGGGTATTCTGACCACTTTACCAATGCGTAATCCACGTGGGCAAGCCTTAAAAGATACCGTCGATACCCATGTCTGGCTCGATCCCAACAATGCAGTACGTATCGGTTTCTTTATTGCAGCCTTACGTTCTCAGCAGCTGCCTGAGCATCGGGAGGCCTATTGGAAAAATGCGCGTGACTTTGCCCAAACCATGTTTTTGACTGCACAGCGTTATAGTTCTACAAGTAAAGCTCAACCTTATTGGTCCTATCATGATGCCTATCAATATCTGGAACGCCCATTGAATCTGAAGTTTATGGGAGCTTTAACCGATGACCCACATGTGTCACCAACCGTGGCGCAAATCAAATATCTGCAAGACACTCGTGTGCAGAGCAAAATGTGTCTGCTGGCAGAAGCGCATGCTGGTGAAAATCAGTACCGAAAACTGAAACCGATTGTATTCCAGAGTGTTGATGAAAGCATGAGTGGGGCAGGGGACTTTATCCAGGCCTGGCAGAAATTGGCCGAGCAAACCCGTAAATGTGTGTTAAATGCCCATCAATGATTTAAAAATAATCAAGTTTTGATTAGTTTGCCAGCATTTGATCTGTTGAAAAAAACACGACTAAGGTCGGGAAAAGATTGCATGTTCAGGGGTGTAACTCTATAATGCCTGCGATTAAAAATAATCATCAGCTAAACTTGTCAAGCATGCTTGCTGTGAGTGAATAAATAATGAGCCGAACTAGTCGCTTGATTGACCGACGATTAGCGAAAGCTTTAGTCCTCTTACAAGCATTAATGATTCCTGTTTCAGCCTTGATTGGCTGGGTCGTGAAAGACTCAACCGTAGCCTTGAGTGCCGCTTTGGGGGCGTTCGTCTGCTGGCTTGCGAGTTGTTATTTTTCATGGCAATCATTTCGAGCGGCAGGAGCCCGGGCATCTAAGCAGGTTCTTTCGAACATGTATAAAGGCTTGATGGGCAAGTTTGCAATTGTGATTGTTGGTTTCATTTTAATTTTAAGCAATGTCAAGCCGTTATCCCCGGTTGCGTTGTTTTGTGGTTTTATGCTCGTTCAAGCCATGTCGTGGGTCGCTCCTTTTTGGGTGTCACGTCTACAAAAGCGAGTTTAAACACAACAAAAAATTGAAAAGTTTTTTTAGGAGCAGGCGAGATATCAAGCAGCACGCGATATTCGTTTGTTCTATAGTTTTTTGACATTGACCAGGTGTGATTTATGGCTGCTGAAGAACATGCCCTTACTTCGACCGAGTATATCAAGCATCACTTGACCAATATGACCTATGGCAAAATGCCAGACGGTACATGGAAATTGGCCGAGAACGGTGCTGAAGCTCAACAGATGGGGTTCACTGCTATTCACTTGGATTCAATGGGTTGGTCAATCGGCCTTGGTATCATTTTCTGCTTGTTATTCTGGCTCGTAGCGAAAGCTGCAAACTCTGGTGTTCCTACCAAGTTCCAGTCTGCAATCGAAATGATTATCGAGTTTGTTGACTCAAGTGTACGCGATACCTTCCATGGTAAATCGCGTTTGATCGCTCCACTAGCGCTAACCATCTTCGTGTGGATTTTCCTCATGAACTTGATGGACCTTATCCCGGTTGACTGGATTCCTTATGTCGCTCAACACGTGATTGGTGGCCTGTTTGGTATTGATCCACACCACGTATACTTCAAGATCGTTCCATCTACTGACCCTAACATTACCCTTGGTATGTCATTGTCTGTATTTGCACTTATCTTGTTCTACAGCATCCGTGAAAAAGGTGTTGGCGGCTTCGTTGGTGAACTAGCACTTAACCCATTTAACCCAAGTAACCCAGTTGCAAAAGCGATCCTTATTCCAGTGAACTTGATTCTGGAATTGGTAACCTTCCTTGCACGTCCAGTTTCATTGGCTCTACGACTATTCGGTAACATGTATGCGGGTGAGTTAATCTTCATTCTTATCGCGTTATTACCGTTCTGGATCCAGTGGGCGTTATCTGTGCCTTGGGCGATCTTCCACATTCTTGTTATTACGCTACAAGCATTCATTTTCATGATGCTGACTATCGTATACTTGAGCATGGCAAGCGAAAAGCATTAATGGTATTGCCTAACTGTCACGGGATGGTTGGGCACAATTTTTTAACTTAATTTGGTATAAACCTAACCTCTGAGGAATTATCATGGAACTCACTTTAGGTCTAGTTGCAATTGCATCTGCTATCTTGATCGCTTTCGGTGCTTTAGGTACTGCGATTGGTTTTGGTCTTCTAGGCGGCCGTTTCCTTGAAGCTGTAGCTCGTCAACCAGAATTGGCTCCACAACTTCAAACTCGTATGTTCTTAATCGCGGGTCTTCTTGATGCTGTGCCTATGATCGGTGTTGGTATTGGCTTGTTCTTCATCTTCGCTAATCCATTTGTAGGTTAATCAGCTTAATTCCGAAATTCACTATTTGAGGAATTTGCAATGAATATCAACCTCACATTGTTTGGCCAAGCGATTGCGTTTGCGATTTTCGTCGCATTCTGCATGAAGTTTGTATGGCCACCACTAATCAATGCGATTAGTGAACGTCAGCGTAAAATCGCTGATGGCTTAAACGCTGCTGAAAAAGCGAAGGCTGACCTTGCAGATGCGCAAGCACAAGTGAAAGCTGAACTGGACGCGGCAAAAGCACAAGCGGCTCAATTGATCGAACAAGCGAACCGTCGTGCAGCGCAATTGGTCGAAGAAGCTCGTACTCAAGCGTCAGCTGAAGGTGAGCGTATTCGTCAACAAGCTAAAGAAGCTGTTGATACTGAAATCAATGCTGCTCGCGAAGAATTACGTCAACAAGTGGCTGCTCTTGCAGTTGCTGGTGCTGAGAAAATTCTTAGCCAGCAAGTTGACGCAGAAGCTCACAATGCCATGCTGACTCAGCTGGCTGCTAAACTTTAAGAGAGAGGCAGATTATGGCTGAACTCTTGACGTTGGCACGCCCATACGCTAAAGCAGCATTTGCTTACGCTTCTGAGCAAGGTGCAACTGACAATTGGTCAACAGCACTTAACTTGCTCAGTGCTGCGGTGCAAGACGAAGCATTTTCAGCTTACTTAAATCGCCCTGAGCTTACGCCTGCTGAGCAGGTGAGTATTTTTGCCAAAGTTTTAGGTGAAGACCAAACTGCAGCAGTGTCAAACTTTTTGACATTGCTTGCTGAAAACAACCGTTTGGCTTTGCTTCCTGAAATTCAAGCAGAATACGAACAGCTCAAATCACAGAATAACAATACTGTGGATGTTGTGATTGAATCAGCATTCCCATTGACTTCTGTACAAGAACAAATTCTTGCTCAAGCGTTAGAAAAACGTTTCGCTGCGGCAGTAAATGTTTCTGTAGAAGTGAACCCAGCGTTAATTGCGGGTGTGGTTATTCGTGCAGGCGACCAAGTGATAGATGATTCTGCGCTTAATAAGCTTGAAAAAATGCGTACTCGTCTTCTAGCTTAATTGCATATAAGAAGACTGAACTTTAAAAAGATTGAGGTATAGCGCAATGCAACAACTGAATCCATCCGAGATCAGTGCGCTCATTAAACAGCGTATCGGCGATCTGGACACCAGCGCGACCGCTAAAAACGAAGGTACCATTGTTATGGTATCCGACGGTATTGTGCGCATTCACGGCCTTGCTGATGCAATGTACGGTGAAATGATCGAATTCGACGGCGGCTTATACGGTATGGCACTGAACCTAGAACAGGATTCAGTGGGCGTCGTTGTTTTAGGTAACTACTTAAGCCTTCAAGAAGGTCAAAAAGCTCGTTGTACAGGTCGTGTATTAGAAGTTCCGGTTGGTCCTGAACTTCTTGGTCGTGTCGTAGACGCTTTGGGTAACCCGATTGATGGTAAAGGCCCTATTGATGCAAAACTTTCTGATGCTGTTGAAAAAGTAGCACCAGGCGTAATTTGGCGTCAATCAGTGGATCAACCTGTACAAACTGGTTATAAATCAGTAGATACAATGATCCCAGTAGGCCGTGGTCAACGTGAGTTGATCATTGGTGACCGTCAGACTGGTAAAACAGCTATGGCGATCGACGCGATCATCGCTCAGAAAAACTCTGGCATTAAATGTATCTACGTTGCAGTTGGTCAAAAACAATCAACTATTGCAAACGTAGTACGTAAGCTGGAAGAAACTGGCGCTATGGCGTATACAACTGTTGTAGCAGCAGCTGCAGCCGATCCAGCAGCAATGCTGTTCTTGGCTCCATACTCTGGCTGTACAATGGGTGAATACTTCCGTGACCGCGGTGAAGACGCTCTGATCATCTATGATGACTTGTCTAAACAAGCTGTTGCTTACCGTCAAATTTCATTGCTTCTTCGTCGTCCACCAGGTCGTGAAGCTTATCCAGGTGACGTGTTCTATCTACATTCACGTCTACTTGAACGTGCTTCTCGTGTATCTGCTGACTACGTTGAGAAATTCACTAACGGTGAAGTTAAAGGCCAAACTGGTTCATTAACTGCATTGCCGATTATTGAAACTCAAGCAGGTGACGTATCTGCATTCGTACCAACCAACGTAATTTCGATTACTGACGGTCAGATCTTCCTTGAAACATCATTGTTCAACGCGGGTATCCGTCCTGCTGTGAACGCGGGTATCTCTGTATCTCGTGTTGGTGGTTCTGCGCAGACTAAAGTCATCAAGAAATTGTCTGGTGGTATCCGTACTGCACTTGCACAGTACCGTGAATTGGCAGCGTTTGCTCAGTTCGCTTCTGACCTTGACGAAGCAACTCGTAAACAGCTTGAACACGGTCAACGCGTAACTGAGCTTATGAAGCAAAAACAATATGCTCCATACTCAATCGCTGACCAAGCTGTATCAGTTTATGCATCTAACGAAGGCTACATGGCTGACGTAGAAGTGAAGAAAATCGTAGACTTTGACGCTGCGTTAATTGCTTACTTCCGTTCAGAACACGCTGCGTTAATGCAAAAAATTGACGAGACTGGTGCTTGGGATAAAGATATCGAAGCTGAATTCAAAGCTGGTATTGAAAAATTCAAAGCGACTCAAACTTACTAATTTAGCAACTTGCTAGATTGGTGTTGGTTTGGTTCACGGAATCAACCTTCGAGGGCTCGTAAGGGCCTTCGAATACTAGGTTAAGCGTATGGCAAATTTAAAAGAAATTCGCGCCAAAGTAGCTAGTATCAAAAGCACGCAGAAAATTACTCGCGCGATGCAGATGGTAGCAGCTTCTAAGATGCGTCGTGCGCAAGAGCGCATGGCACAAGGCCGTCCGTATGCCGAAAATATGCACCGTGTAATTGCTCATTTGGTACAAGCGAATCCTGAATATAAACACCGTTATATGGTTGAACGTCCTGTTAAGCGCGTTGGCTATATCATTGTGTCTTCAGATCGTGGCCTTGCTGGTGGTTTGAACATTAACCTGTTCAAGAAAGTGGTAAAACACGTTCAACAGCAACAAGAGCAGTCAATTGAAGTTCAATTTGCTTTGATTGGTCAAAAAGCGGTTTCGTTTTTTAAAAACTACGGCGGTAAAGTGCTTGGTGCGACCACTCAAGTGGGCGACACTCCAAGTCTTGAACAGTTATCTGGTTCTGTACAGGTGATGTTAGACGCTTATGATAAAGGCGAATTAGATCGTATTTATCTGGTTTCTAACGGCTTTGTCAACGCCATGACTCAAAACCAAAAGATCGAACAGCTTGTTCCTTTGGCAGCTGCTGAAGAAGACAAGACGCTTAACCGTCAATACGGTTGGGATTACATCTACGAGCCTGAAGCTGAAGAGCTTTTAAATGGCTTGTTGGTTCGTTACATCGAGTCTGTGGTGTATCAAGGTGTGATCGAAAACATCGCGTGTGAGCAGTCTGCTCGTATGGTTGCAATGAAAGCTGCAACTGATAACGCGGGTGAATTGATCAAGAACCTGCAACTTATTTATAACAAGCTGCGTCAAGCCGCGATTACTCAGGAAATTTCTGAGATCGTTGGTGGTGCCGCTGCCGTTTAACATATATTAGTTTGAATTGAGGAGACAGCAATGAGTAGCGGTCGTATCATTCAGATCATCGGCGCGGTTATCGACGTCGAGTTTGAACGTAACAGCGTTCCTAAGATCTATGACGCTCTCCAAGTTGACGGTACTGAAACTACATTAGAAGTTCAGCAACAACTTGGTGATGGCGTAGTTCGTACTATTGCAATGGGTTCTACTGAAGGCCTTAAGCGTGGTTTGAACGTAACTAACACTAACGCTCCGATCTCTGTACCAGTAGGTACAGCGACTCTTGGCCGTATCATGGACGTTCTTGGTCGCCCGATCGACGAAGCTGGTCCTGTTGCGACTGAAGAGCGTTTACCAATTCACCGTCAAGCGCCTTCTTATGCAGAACAAGCGGCTTCTACTGACCTTCTAGAAACTGGTATTAAAGTCATCGACTTACTATGCCCGTTCGCGAAAGGTGGTAAAGTTGGTCTGTTCGGTGGTGCCGGTGTTGGTAAAACTGTAAACATGATGGAGTTGATCAACAACATCGCGAAAGCGCACTCAGGTTTATCTGTGTTTGCTGGTGTTGGTGAACGTACTCGTGAAGGTAATGACTTCTATCACGAAATGAAAGACTCTAACGTTCTTGACAAAGTAGCAATGGTCTACGGTCAGATGAACGAGCCACCAGGTAACCGTTTACGCGTAGCGTTGACTGGTTTGACTATGGCTGAGTACTTCCGTGATCAAAAAGACGAAAACGGTAAAGGCCGTGACGTACTATTGTTCGTCGACAACATCTATCGTTATACACTAGCGGGTACTGAAGTATCAGCACTTCTAGGCCGTATGCCATCTGCAGTAGGTTACCAACCGACTCTTGCAGAAGAGATGGGTGTTCTTCAAGAACGTATTACATCTACTAAGTCTGGTTCTATTACGTCAATCCAAGCGGTATACGTACCTGCCGATGACTTAACAGATCCATCGCCTGCAACTACGTTCGCTCACTTGGACGCAACTGTTGTATTGAGCCGTGACATCGCTTCTCAAGGTATTTACCCTGCGATTGATCCACTTGACTCTACTTCACGTCAGCTAGATCCACTTGTAGTTGGTACTGAGCATTACGAAATCGCTCGTTCAGTTCAAAACGTTCTTCAACGTTATAAAGAATTGAAAGACATTATCGCAATTCTTGGTATGGACGAATTGTCAGAAGAAGACAAACTTACTGTATACCGTGCACGTAAGATCCAACGTTTCTTCTCTCAACCGTTCCACGTAGCTGAAGTGTTTACTGGTGCTCCTGGTAAACTTGTACCGCTTAAAGAAACGATTCGTGGCTTTAAAGGTCTTCTAGCTGGTGAATACGATCACATCCCAGAACAAGCGTTCTACATGGTTGGTGGTATTGACGAAGTGATTGCTAAAGCTGAGAAACTTTAATTAGTTCCCTAATTTAGGAGATTCTCATGGCGACTATGCAATGTGACGTTGTAAGTGTTCAAGAGTCTTTGTACTCAGGCACTGTAACTATGCTAATTGCTAAAGGTGCTGGCGGTGAGTTAGGTATTATGCCTGGTCACGCTCCGCTGGTAACTTTGCTCCAACCTGGCGCGATCCGCGTTATTTTGGAAAACGGTACAGAAGAATTAATCTATGTATCTGGTGGTGTTCTAGAAGTTCAACCGCATGTTGTTACGGTTCTTGCTGATACAGCAGTCCGTGCAGAAAACTTGGATGAAGCTGCAATTATTGAAGCGCGTAAACACGCTGAACAATTGCTAGCAAATCAAAAGAGCGATTTGGACTCTGCTGCTGCTTTGGCTGCTCTTGCAGAAACTGCTGCTCAGCTGGAAACGATCCGCAAAATCAAAAACCGTGCAATGTAATTGCTGGTTTAAGATTGAAAAAACCACCCGAAAGGGTGGTTTTTTTATATAAAAACTATTTTGAAAAAAGTTACCAGATTTTAGCCTTATGAATAATTATTTTAAGAAAACTATATAGCTCTAATTTGTACCACTCGATATAACTTTTACCTGCGCTGCGTAATCTTTTGAACCAATCTGTAAGCAAAGTCATAGTCAGAAAAAAACAATGCTAAGTTGATATGGCGTCTTTAAGCTTTTCAGATTTATTCAATAAAAAGTTTCACGCTTCTACTACCTCTGTCACGACGCAAATCACGTTGTTATCCATTTATAAAAATTGAATTGGCCAAGCAGGGATCTAATTATGAGTTATCAATCCATTAACCCCTTTAACAACCAGAAATTAAAAGATTATCCGTCACACACTGATCAAGATATCCAAAATGCCTTGGATACCGCAGAAAAAATCCTGAAGTCGGATTGGACTCAACAAGTAGATACCCGGATTGAGGTACTTAGCAAACTGGCAAACAATATGCGGGAACGCAAGTCAGAACTGGCTAAAATCATGACACTGGATATGGGTAAGCTGATCAAGCAGAGTGAAGGTGAGATCGAAAGCTGTGCCAAAATTGCTGAGTATTATGCAGATCATGCCAAAGAGTTTTTAGCGCCAGTTTCTTATGAAACGGAACTAGGAGAAGCATGGGTAGAGCATCATCCCTTAGGCATCATCATGGCAGTTGAACCGTGGAATTTCCCATTTTATCAACTGATGCGGGTATTTGCGCCGAACTGTGCCATTGGTAATCCGGTTCTGGCAAAACATGCTGGCATTGTACCGCAATGTGCGGAAGCCTTTGAACAACTGATTTTGGATGCAGGTGCACCCAAAGGTGTCTGGACCAATCTGTTTATCAGTAGTGATCAGGTCGCTGAAGTAATTGCAGACAAGCGTGTGCGTGGTGTAGCACTCACAGGTTCAGAAGGTGCGGGCAGTGCTGTCGCTGAACAGGCCGGAAAACATCTTAAAAAATCAACGCTGGAACTGGGCGGTAATGATGTCTTTATTGTGCTGGATGATGCTGATCTGGAAAAGGCCATCAAGATAGGCTGCCAAGCACGGGTGAACAATACCGGTCAAGTCTGTACAGCAGCCAAACGCTTTATCCTGCATGAAAAAATTGCAGAAGAATTTAAGGCTGGCATGATCAAGGTATTTGAAGGGTTAAAAATTGGCGATCCGCTTGATCCTGAAACCACACTGGGTCCACTGTCTTCCGCTATAGGTGAAGGCATTGACCATTTAAAAATAGGAGATATTGTCGGTATTCCATGGCTGTATTCGGCTTGTGGCCATTGTGAACATTGTTATGCGGGCTGGGAAACCCTGTGTAGAAAACAGCAAAATTCGGGGTATTCGGTCAACGGCAGCTTTGCTGAATATTGTCTGGCCGATGGAGATTATGTAGGAGTAATTCCGGAGGGAGTAGACTTACTTGAAATTGCACCTATTCTCTGTGCAGGCGTCACTGTCTATAAAGGTCTGAAAATGGCTGATGCCAAAACAGGAGACTGGATGGCAATTTCGGGCATTGGCGGTCTGGGTCATATTGCTGTTCAATATGCCAAAACCATGGGATTTAATGTTATTGCCATAGATGTGGATGACTCAAAACTGGAACTGGCCAAAAATCTGGGTGCTGATGTGGGCATAAATGCACTGAAATCCGATGTAAAAGAAGAAGTGATGAAAGCCACTGGAGAAGGTTGTCATGGGGTATTGGTAACAGCAGTCTCTCCCAAAGCTTTTGAACAGGCAGTCTCGATCGTGCGTCGGGGGGGAACTATGGTGCTAAATGGTTTACCACCAGGCAAGTTTGACTTGCCGATTTTTGATATGGTACTTGACGGCATTACGGTGCGCGGCTCGATAGTGGGTACACGACTGGATCTCAAGGAAGCATTGGATATTGCTGCCCGGGGTAAGGTTAAGGCACATATTAATGTTGAGCCGCTGCAAAATATCAATGATATTTTTCAGCGTATGGAACAAGGGAAAATTGATGGCCGGATCGTGATCGATATGCGACTTTAATTCCTCATTGAGGGAAAATAAAAGCCAATCTGGTTCTTGCCGGATTGGTTTTTTGATGAAAGGGATTGAATGAGTTTTAACCTTGTTTCTGCTCGGGATTCTGGATCAGCAAGCCGGCCAGTTTGATCATTTCGGCTTGAACATTGACCATCTGCGATTCAATCTTTTTCAAGTCCACTTGGCTAAAATCCACCTGACCATTCAAGAGGGGAGAAGCCAGCACTTGCTGGTTTGCAGACATCATATTATTACGAATCTGGTCAATTTCCTGACTTTTTAAGTTCAGGTTACCCAGCACCTGATTAAAACTGCTGAGTTGCTGTTGAAGCTGGGTCGCAGTGGATTGCAGCTGCTGGGTATCTTTGGCTTCGACCGCCGTTTGCAGTTCGGTCTGGGTCTGTTTTAACTGTTCCACATAACTGCCGGCCTTGAGCTGCAAGTCGGCGACATCCCGAACCATATAAAACATATTGCCAGATTTAAGTTCAGTTGGTGTTGCCGAGCCTTGTTGCTGAGAGGTTGGTTCCAGATCTGACGTTGTTGTATCTGCCTGTTCAGTGGGTGTTTCGACAGCCTGTTCGCAGCCCATCAGTAAAATTCCCGAGCTAAATAATGCGAAAGGAAGGACAGCATTGGCAAGAATTTTGGACATGGAATCAGGGTCTCGATACAGGTGATAGAATTTGGATAGTATTTAATATAAGGACAAACTATGGAGATAAAAAAGATTGTTGCAAACTCATAACAATTCTTCTGGATTTTAAATAATTAGCCAGACAGAAGTGAGAAAAATCTAATAAAAATGAATAAGTAAATATTTTATTTTAAGCGGGGCGGCTCGTTTGGCCGGCGATTAACTTGAAGACTTTATTGTGTGGAATTTCATTCGACTATTATTTTCCTGCGTCCTAAGCAATTGCTGATTGTGCACGGATTGGTTGAGTCTTTACAAATGTAGGTGAATATCAACTTAGTGAAATAAGAGTTTTAAATAGAAATAAGTACCCATTATGAAAACAGATACTTATTTTAATCTTAATGCTTATTGGGAGAGCAGAGCGTTATTTTGCCAGTTCTGCATTCACCGCATCTACAATGCGTGGATCATCTGCAGTAATGTCTGGTGCAAAACGTGCCACCACTTCGCCATTTTTATTGATCAGGAATTTTTCAAAGTTCCAGAGCACTTCCGGTGGCTGGTTAGGGGTCAGGCCATAATCGACCAGATCTTTCCACCAAGGACCTTCGCCAATACGTTCCGGTACAGCCTGTGTAAGATTGGTATATAAAGGATGCTTGTCTTCGCCCGCCACAGAAATTTTTGCGAATAACGGAAAGTCGACTTTATAATTCACCGAACAGAATTCCTGAATTTCCTTTTCACTTCCAGGTTCCTGTTCCAGAAAATCATTGGAAGGGAAGCCTAAGATTTCCAGTCCTTCGGCTTTTTTATCATCATAGAGTTTTTGCAAGCCTTCGTATTGTGGAGTGAGGCCGCATTTTGATGCCACATTTACCAGCAGTAAGACTTTGCCTTGATACTGGTTCAGCGTCGTGTCCGTTCCTTGAATCGTTTTTACCGGAATGTCATACACAGAAGTGCTCATCGGATTTCCTTTTTATTAAATGAATGAGGGCTATTTGTTTTAACGGGTATTTAAATACAGTACAAGTCAGAATCAGTGAAATGCTTACTGGCCGGCTACAAATAGCATTAATTTTAGTTGAAAAATCAATTATGCTTAGGTACTTGCCAAGAGGGTATAGATTAACAATAGATAAAGACAGGGATGAAGTTATGACGCAGCAGCAAAAAACAATGTGGTGGGCCATGCTGCTTCCATTGACTGCGGTCCTGATCTGGTCATTGAATATGACCGTTAACCGTTATGTAGCGGATTATATTTCTCCCTTAAGTATCAGTTTTTATCGCTGGGTTCTGGCTCTGCTGATTTTAACGCCGTTAATGTGGCCCAAGGTTCGCAAAGCCTGGCCAGAAATTCGACCACATCTGGGGCATCTGGCTGTCTTAAGTGCATTGGGCATGGTGTTGTATCAAGGGCTGGCTTATACCTCAGCACATTATACCAGTGCCACCAATATGGGCCTGATTAATGCCTTTATTCCGATTTTTACTATTATTGTTGGGATCTTTGTTTTACATGTTCGCCCCACCTTAATGGCAGTGATTGGCAGTATTTTGTCTTTTATTGGTCTGATGTATGTGATGGGGCAGGGGCAATGGGCACATTTACTCGATGCAGGAGATCGTTATATTGGTGATCTGCTGATGCTGATTGCGGTATTTTTCTATGCCTGTTATGGCGTTTTGCTCAAAAAATGGCAGATCCAGATTCCGCTATTGGTTAGTCTGTATATGCAGATTTTTTTGGCCGTTCTCTATCACATTCCTTTAGTGTTGTACTCAGGCTTGGATGCCATTAATAGCAATAATGCGGCAAGTATTATTTATGCCGGAATTTTTCCTTCTATTGCTGCCCCATTCTTATGGATGATGGCTGTACAACAACTTGGCCCAAACCGCAGCAGTATTTTTATGAATCTGATGCCGGTCTTTACGGCGTTAATCGCTTATTTATGGTTATCTGAAGCCTGGACGATCTACCACAGCATTGGTGGTGCCATTATTCTAGTAGGTATTTTATTGGCGCAATATCCTGCTAAACCCAAGGTGTAAGCGATCAAACACAGGGTCGAAGTTTTATTTGTTTAATATTTGAACAAATAATTACATTATTTTTACAGTATTATTCCTTAAATTTAGTGATTATGGATATAAAAATAAATTATTAAAAATTAACTTCATTTCAAAACTGAAACAAAAATAGCAAGATATTTTGAATTTTGATTAAATTTTAAATATTTTTAATAGAAAAAATGTATTAATAAATTGTTTTATTATATTTGCTGTTGTGACGAATTTCTCGCATAATGCCCGCATCGAGAATGATGAATCAGAAAAAACCTAGATTTATCAAACTCCCAGAGATTTACAGACCCTCTGGATGTGATAATACACATCCTTTTTTATGCTCAACCATCCCTATATGGTTGAGCTTTTTTTTGTCTTAAAACTTTAGTCGGCTTGAAAAGAAAAATGACTGAGCAAAGGCTCAGTCACGAATAATTTCACCTGTTACAGCATCAATAATCCGGCTTGGTTTCTGGCTCAGTCCCAGATCGCCATTCAGATAATTCAGGTCCTGACCAAAATAACGCATGGCATCTTGCAGGGAACGTGCAGGTTCTAAGCCGGCAGGATTGGCACTGGTTGAAACAATAAAACCGCCAAAAGCCTGACACAAGGCTACACAAAGAGGATGAGTGGTCACGCGCACTGCCACTTTAGGGTGTTTGCCTTTAATCCAGCCTGGAATATCGTCATTGGCAGGGAGTAACCAGGTGGTTGCCCGGTCTGTAGGTCGATCATTACTCCAAGACTCAATTACTTTTTCACGCATTTCTTCACTTAGATCCTGAAGTAAATGTTCCACTTGTGAAATATGAGCTGCGAGTAAAATCACGCCTTTTTCAATCGGGCGCTGTTTTAAGGTTAAAATCTGGTGAAATGCCTGTTCATTATAGGGGTCGCAACCTAAACCCCAAACAGCCTCTGTAGGGTATGCCAAGACCTGTCCAGCTTTGAGACATTCAGCTGCTTCGGCAACAGAGGTGGTGATCATGTGTATACCTTATCAAAACAAGAAGTGTCTATTGTGAACCTTATTTATGTGGACGACAACGTAGATACATGCCGGCTTGCTGGGTGCAAAAGCCAAGTAGCTCCAGTTCCATCAATTGACTGGTGAGAGAAGAGACATCCTGTTGCAGATGATGACTGAGATGATCCAGATCCTGTCCAACCCAGTCCAACTGGTTATAAAGTCTGAGCAGATGGGGCGGTATGTGTGTAGGAAGTTCATCCGCCATGTCATGCTGTACTTCATTTTGTAAGGCCTGCCATTGGGTCGCCAGAGCCAGTTCTTCAACCACCTGTTGCGGGTGGTCAATCAGAATCGCGCCTTCACGAATCAGCTGATGGCAACCCTTATGATATTCACTATAAATATGTCCCGGAATGGCAAATACAGTCTTGCCTTGTTCGGCAGCTAGTTTGGCCGTAATCAGAGAGCCGCTTTTTAAGGTCGCTTCAGCCACAATGACCCCGAGACTTAAACCGCTGACAATCCGGTTACGCCGTGGAAAGTGATGCTGCAAGGGTGGAGTCTCTGGTAGAAACTCAGTAATGACTGCACCACCATGCGCAATAATTTCTTGGCGCAGCTGTGCATGTTGAGAAGGATAGGTCTGATCTAGTCCAGTCCCCATCACTGCAATGGTACCCTGATGTTTCAATCCTGCCCGATGTGCTGCTTCATCTATACCTTGTGCTAATCCACTATTAATATAGAAACCCTGTTCACTCAAATAAAAGGAAAAATCATAAGCTACTTGCCGGCCATGAGGACTCGGCTTGCGACTTCCCACAACTGCAATTTGGGCTTGTAGCAGGGTATCCGGCTGACCTTGACCAAAAATAATTGGTGGTTTGTCTACATAGTGGCTGAGTTGCTGCGGATAGTGCAGATCATGATAGAGCAGGATGAAATCACTATCTCGTTGAACTTTTTCCAGACAGCGCTGAAATTTCTGTTGTGATTCTGGAAGCGAGAAGTCTTTCAAGCGTTGGATATGATTGGCATGAATGCCAAGCGCCTGCCAGGTGGGCACCTGATCAGGCTGTATGGCTGTGGTCAGACTTGAATAATGCTGACTGATTTTATAGAAGCTCGAAAGAGAATGCTGAACTAGATACCATAACGTCAGTGTTTCCAGTTGCACGCGTGATAACGAGTTCAGCATATCGAGACCTATATATGTGTCTTCTTATTCTTTCAGTTGTAAAATTAGATCAAACTATTATTCATCTAACAATGGCGCTTGAATATTGGCACCTACCTTGATAGGTAACTCACTTTCCAGCACATAAGCATAGCTGAGCTGATCAAAAGTTTTAAAGACCATCACATTACCAATGCGCTCACCTGGAAGCTGTACGCGTTCCTTGGTTTTCGGATCAGTCACGACTTCACCTTTCTGGTTTACGCTGAAGACATGACCAGTCTGAACCCCATGTGCCGTACCACGGTCAATCGTCACGACACTATGACGCGCAGCGGTACCAATTGAACCCAGTACACGCACAATCTGACCACCAGCAACCGTATTTTCTGCATTCACTGGATAGAACAGGGTAGGCAACATCGGATCGTATTCTGGCAGGACACGGTCACCACGACGCACTTCGGCATTGTAGCTGTCGGTTAATTCCAGCGTGGTGACATCACCTTCGCCACGTACTGCAATTCCGGAAGCAACCTGTTGCAACTCTAGAGCAGCCGTGTATTTCTTGCCATTGGCATCGGTAAAGACATAAGGGTCTGCCTCACGATATACCGCATAACGCTGGCCAACCACCAGACCATTACCGCGGGCATAAACTTTCTGACCTTTACCTGCCAGTACGCGCTGGTCTGCAGTGCCGAGAATGTAAGGCGTACCCTGAACTGAATCCGCTGCCACAATGGTATAGCGTTCCAGCCATTGCTGGATGTGCGCTAATGGAATCACTGGAATCGTATTATTTAAAGATTCAACGCGAACCTGTGGCTGTAGCGAAGTACTGCCAATATAACGACTGATGATGCCTTCACAGCCATCACCTTCGTCTTTACCAATGATTGGACGACCTTGATAGTCACACATCAACAGGCGGTCACCCGGGAAAATCCAATGTGGATTTTTCACGTGCTTGTTACTGGCCCAGATTTCTGGCCAACGCACCGGATTTTTTAAGAAACGTTTTGAAATATCCCACAATGTATCGCCTTTTTTGACCACGTAGACATTGGGCGCACTGGCTTTTAAAGCAGGTGGATTGACGTTACGGGCAGGAGCTGCCTCGGCTGAATACATTGTCCCCATACTCACTCCGACACAAACTGCCAGTGCGAGCATTTGATTTTTTAACCCCAAGGCACTAAAAAATGGCATGCCCTTCAAAACCTTTTTCATTATCATAATTCCTAAAATTATGTGCGTAGTTGCGTTATAATAACGATCTTACACACATTTTTTTGATGAAGCATTCCCTTCATTTGGTTTTTTGATCAATGGCATAATTGAGGACGCAGTATGGCCTTATTACCTATTTTAAGTTTCCCGGATCCCCGTCTTCGTACCATTGCACAACCAGTCGAAGAAGTTACTGATGAAATTCGTCAGCTCGCTGCAGATATGTTTGAAACCATGTATGAAGCGCCAGGCATCGGACTCGCCGCGACCCAAGTTGATCGTCATATTCAGCTGATTGTGATGGACCTGTCTGAAAACAAAGATCAACCCATGGTGTTCATTAACCCCAAAATCACACCATTGACTGAAGAAACACAGCCTTATGAAGAGGGCTGTCTATCAGTTCCTCAAATATACGATAAAGTTGAGCGTCCGTCACGCGTAAAAATCGAGGCAATTGGTCTGGATGGTCAACCCTTTGAACAAGAGGCTGATGGACTTCTCGCTGTGTGCATCCAACATGAAATGGATCACTTAAATGGTAAACTTTTTGTGGATTATCTGTCGCCATTGAAACGTCAGCGTGCCCGTGAAAAAGTAGAAAAACTGGTTCGCCAGCGCAATAAAGAAAAAGTTGCAGTTAAACGCTAGGACTCTTTTCCCAAGCAATTTTTATGCTTCAACAAGCCCAATTTTGATTGGGTTTTGTTATACTTAGCCCAGACAAATTCAAGGGTTTGCCTATGGTTCTGCGGGGAGGTCTGCTACTTTCCTTTGTAGCGGTATTTCTACAGATGGCTGTATTCTTACAGCCTTTGCTGCCGAAGCAATATCAGGTTGCTCCGGTCTGTGAAACCATCACGCGTGCCCTTTTAGTTTCCTCTCATGTTCATTCTGAACATCCTGCTCATCATCTTGATCAGCATCCTATTTCCTCGGACTCCATGGCGCATGAACACGATGCCAGTCATCAGTGTCAGTACTGTACTGTCTATGGCAACCTGGTTTTGCCGCCTAAGCTTGAAGTGAAAGAAGTCCTGGATCGAATTCAGGTCAGACTCTTGGCTTTTGAACAAGCCTTTAAGCATGTCTGGTTTATCCTTCAGCGACTCTTTTTAATCCCGCAGGGACGGGCACCGCCACTGTTTGCATAAATCCACGTTGTTTTGCCTGGGTCTTGAATGACTCGGACCGTGTTTAATTTATGTATTCAGTGAGATTGAAAATGGCTCAGCCTAAATTCTTGTTACAGCCCCTTGCGGCTGCGATTTGTGTTGCCTGTTATTCATCAGTGGTTATGGCCAATGAAAGCATGCCTGTACAAACCATGGCGCCGATTGTGGTGACTTCAACTGCCGGTAATGATGCCAATGGTCTGATTGTTCGTGCTGATCCCAAACAGCCGATTCAGCCAGTGCCAGCAACCGATGGTGCAGATTATCTGCAAAGTATTGTAGGTTTTAGTTCGGTCAATAGCGGAGCTGGCACCAATGGCGATGTGACCTTTCGTGGCATGTTTGGTTCACGTATTAAAATCCTGACTGATGGCACTGAAAACCTCGGTGCCTGTCCAAGCCGGATGGATTCGCCCACTTCATATATTTCTCCAGAAAGTTATGATCGTATTTCAGTGATTAAAGGCCCGCAAACGGTTCAATATGCCAATACCGGTTCGGCAGCAACCGTCATTTTTGAGCGTAGCCCGGAACAGCTTGATCAGGATAAAAAATATCGTGGTCAGGCCAGTGTACTGATGGGATCTTTTGGTCGTCTGGACCAGAACATTGAAGCTGCTGCTGGTGATGAAAAGAAGTATATCCGCCTGAACACCAATCGTTCGGTATCAAACAGTTATAAAGATGGTGATAGCCAAACTGTACCTTCAGATTGGGAACGCTGGAATGCAGATTTGGCACTGGGCTGGACGCCGGATGAAGACACTTGGGTAGAACTGACCGGTGGTAAAGCGGATGGTGAGGCAGTTTATGCTGGCCGTGATATGGATGGATCACAGTTTGCCCGTGAAAGCCTCGGCTTACGTGTTGAAAAGAGAAATCTGACGGATGTGATTCGGAAAGTTGAGGCACAGATCAACTATAACTATAACGATCACATCATGGATAACTTTAGTCTGCGGCCTGTACCGATGATCCATGACATGGCAACCCATAGCATGAAAGTCAATCCATCCGCTATGCAGGTCACACGCCGTACTTTAAATTCCCGTATGGCGATAACAAGTGAATGGGATCAAACCCAGTTAATTGCGGGTGTGGATTCTCAGCGCAATACGCATGCTGGAGGAATGACTTCAACCAATATGAATATGCCGCTCA
The DNA here is from genome assembly GCF_013417705.1 of Acinetobacter sp. YH12235. Classification (NCBI taxonomy): domain Bacteria; kingdom Pseudomonadati; phylum Pseudomonadota; class Gammaproteobacteria; order Moraxellales; family Moraxellaceae; genus Acinetobacter; species Acinetobacter sp. YH12235. The sequence continues at coordinate 110,475 of NZ_VPDL01000011.1, forward strand.
CGCCAGATATGAAATTCCAGTCTTATGGAGCTTTTGGTGAGTTGAGCCATGAACTAAATGACAACCATAAACTGGTTACGGGTGTGCGGGTCGATCAGGTTGATATTGATGCCTTAAAAACTGGTCAAAGCCGTCAGGAAATCTTGCCGAGTGCCTTTATCCGTTTTGAAAATACTCATCCAGAGCATGATGGCGGTAAAACCTATATTGGTCTGGGATACGTCGAGCGTGTGCCGGATTATTGGGAATTATTTAAAACCGATTATCAGGGTGTAACTGCAAATACATTTAAACAGTTAGATACTGAAAAAACCTTACAGCTTGATCTGGGCTATCAACATCATCATGGTGCCTTCAATTCATGGGTATCGGCTTATGCTGGTATTGTTCAGGATTTTATTCTGATGACTTATCCTGAAACTGCAAATTCAGGTCATGACCATCATATGGGTAGTGGCATGCAAGGAATGCAGTCGGTAAAAATGAATGGTGCAGATTCAAGAAATGTTGATGCGGCGATTGCTGGTGCAGAAGCCGGAATTGGCTACCAGTTTACCGATGCTATTCAGGCTGATATTAGTGCTATGTATGCTTGGGGTAAAAACACGACAGATCATACGCCGTTGCCGCAAATTGCACCTTTAGAAGCCCGGGTGAATCTGCGTTATATCCAGGAGAATTATACCTTAGGGGCTTACTGGCGTTTGGTGGATGGCCAAAACCGTATTAGTGAACATGAAGGCAATATTGTTGGTTATGACCATAAACAGAGTGCTGGTTTTGGCACATTGTCTTTAAATGGCACCTATCATGTGAATGAGAGTGTGGATCTTTCAGTCGGTGTCGATAATGTCTTCGACCAGACTTATACAGAACATTTGAATAAAATGGGGAGTTCAGGTTTTGGTTTTGCTTCAGATGAGCAATTTAATAATATCGGCCGAAACTACTGGGCACGCGTCAGTATGAAATTCTGATTTGACTAAAGTGAATACGAAAAGCAGGGCTTAGGCTCTGCTTTTCTTGTTTTTAAGGAGATTAAAATAATTAAATTCAATGGCTTATGATAAATATATATTTCTAAATAAAATAATGAACATTTTTCTTAAAATAGTTTTCATAAATAAAACAATAATTTATGAATTTGTTGGATTAGAAAATAAACACCTGATTCAAGAGTTTTGAAAAAGGTGTTGCAAGCCCTCTGAAATGCTGTAGAATGCACATCCATCGGCGGTGATGAAGATCAAAACTCCTGATAAAACAGTAACTTAGCATGAAATGGTTGAGTTAGGTTTTAGAAAGAAAGTTTAAAAATAATTTTCATTACTGGTTGACTTTCTAGAGATAGAGAGTAATATAGCCGACCTAGCTTGCTACTGACGAAGTAGCAAGAAGATCATTAAGAGATTATGAAGAACAACTTGTGTGGATTTTTACTGGTTGATTGATCGAAATTATTTTCATTGATTGATTGGTTTAAATTACTCGAAGTTTATTTGAGCGAAATTTAAGTCAGAAAATTGATGAGCCAAGTTTAAGAACTTTACTTATAAAGTTCGAAATGATTTTAACTGAAGAGTTTGATCATGGCTCAGATTGAACGCTGGCGGCAGGCTTAACACATGCAAGTCGAGCGGG
>NZ_VPDL01000012.1:0-104568 GCF_013417705.1 Acinetobacter sp. YH12235
CATTTCTGGAGTACCCGGATGGCACTGTGGCCCTCATGCATGAAGGACGGAAGATCAACTATAGCGTCTTCAATAAACTGGCTGGACTACAGCAGAATGAAGTGGTTGAGAATAAAAGATTAGGCTCAGTTCTGGCGCATATCCAGCAACAACATGAAGAGTTGGAGAAACAGAATAAACGTTCCCGTCTCAAGAAAAGTATGCCGAGTCGTAAAGCTCAGAAAGCTGTTATTGAACAAAGAAAGTTAAATCCTGTGCTTGACTCTTGTGGTTAAAAACAGGACATTTTAAATGGTTTATCACATAGACATTTTAATTGGTGAATAACATTAAAAATGGAGCATAAGGCTCCATTTTTATTGAATTTTTTAATTTTTATACCTGCTAAATTTACTCAGTATCAGTATATGAAACAACCAAATCAATAAGTTCTTCGGATGGTGTACTGCAAAATTCACGGATTCGTTCAGCAACAGTACTAGCATGGGTATATTCTTCATCAGCATAGTTGTTGTAATCAAAAAGAACCTCAGCCATACCAATTGGAAGATTTAACCCTGCTTGTAAGGCATCATAAGAATCGATATCTGAGTTACCATCCCATTTCACAATAGCCATAGTGTATGGCGTACTTAATGGGCTATTAAGATGCTCTTTTGTGATGTCTAAAGTATCCATATAGAATCCAGCATCTTTCCACTTTGGCAAAGTCACTGCCCATCCAATAGCACAAGCAACTGTCTTACAGTCAGTGAGTAATTGTTCATCACTCACGAAGCCAACAGAGTTCTTAGATGGTCTTCTCCAAGTACGAATATCAAATCTATTAGGATCCAAATTCTCCAAGAAATCAGCTAACTCTAAAAGTAGATCTGTACGCATAGTTTATTACCTTTAATTGTTTTCAATGAGGTTGTTCGCATGTCTTCTTTTTACTTCATTGATGATTTCTTCAGGAGACAGCTCTGCTTTCTTTAAATGAGTTATCAGAGTTATTGTAATTGCTAAATTCAGGGGAATAATGCCAGTACTTTTATAATTAGTAATGGAATTTGGATTCATGCCAAGTAACGTTGCAAGATCTTTAATTGATAAGCCCATTTCTAGCAATGTAATTTGAAGCTCTGTGTAAGTCATACAGTTACTCCTACCCTTGTCATTAGCAATATAGCACACAAATAGTGTGTTTATACATTATTTATGTGCTTATTTTCCTGATTATATATTTGCTCATTGACTTGTTTAGCACTAAAAAACTCAAACCACTCTTTTGAAATAATTGAGATAATAGGTCTGTTTCCAAAAACTGGTATTAAATGCTTGTTAATAGCTTGTTTACTTTAGCATACGTAGATGGCTGCTATAGATCTTTCTTTTTCGCTAAATACTTATCTATTAGCTGGCTAAACATTACTGGTGAAGCACTATCTTTCTGAGTAGTCTGAAAGCTTTGGGTATGATTTACTGTTTTATTCATAATTAGAATCTCTGAAATTCTAATAACAAGGTAAATAGGTTCAATTTACTTTCTATGAATGATCCATTTACTAACATATAAAGTATTGAATTGGATTCAAATTACCAAAAAAAAGCTTTTTTAGAAATTTGTTCCGTATAAAACTCAAAAAAATGCCATCTAAATGATGGCATTTTCTTAAATTATTTATTTTAAAAGAGATTTTATATAGTCACTCCACCATTGCATAAGTTCATAGCGCTCTTCCAGATGAGCCCCTTTATCGTATGCACCCTTCACACCACCTTTCAAATGAGATAAAGCCGACTCTATCACTTGAGATTTATCGCTAAAATGTTTATTTAGATTAGTGGATGCTATATGTCTAAATCCATGTGGATTTTGCCGTCCTTTATAACCTAACCTATTTAAAGCTACATTAAATGTCAGATTCGAGATTGGCTTATTAATATTATCCCGACTCGGAAATAAGTAGTCACTTTCAGTAGAGATCTCCTTTAACTCCTTCAAAAGTTCAATAACTTGCTTTGAAAGCGGAATACCGTGCTCAATATTTCTTTTCATCATACTAGCAGGTCGTATCCATACTGCTTCATCAAAATTGAATTGTTCCCAACGAGCATTTCTCAACTCTCCAGGTCTGGGAAACATATGAATCAAAAGCTCCAGCCCTATTGCGATCGGACGAGAAGAATAGGTTCTAATTAACGACACCATTTCAGGTAACTCATAAATGTGAACATGTTTCATACTTTTTGAAGCAAGTTTATCTATATGTTCTCCTATCCCCTCTAATGGATTATATAAAATATCTTTCTTAAATTTTGCTAGCTTATAAGCACCTGAACAATACGAAATTAATTTTTCAACTCGATTAAAAATATGTTCATTTAATTGCTTTTGAGTAAAAAAATTAAACCATTCTCTGGAAGTAATCGTGTTATATGGACGATGACCGAAAACTGGAATAATGTGTTTTTCGATTGACTGTCTTTCTTTTTTATAGGTCTCCGGTTTCCATTTCAGTTTTTTCCTTTCTAGCCACTCATAGATAAGATGTGAAAATAGAGCCTGCTCCTCCTCTAATTTAATTTGATTAAGCTCGGCCTGTGTTTTTACTTCAATATCTCCATTTGACATTCTTTCAGCTTTTTCACGAGCTTGTAAATATCCAATCTTCGGATAGCTACCTAAGCCAACCCATCCCCACTTGCCTTTCGTATTCTTATAACGATACTGCCAGGACTTTTTCCCATTCGGCTGAACGCGACAATATAGGCCTGCTATCTCTGTAGGCTCCCTGTATTCTTTATCGCGTGGTTTTAAATTTTTGAAACGGTCTTCTGGGCTTTTTTTGCGCCGTACTTTTTGCTGACCTTTTTCTTCAGAACAGGTATCTAGATCATCTTTGAAATTTTGCATAACTGCAGGTTTAACCTCAATTTTTCGACTGTGTATCCCTGAGTTATAATTTGAAAACTGGATACAAACAAGGATACACAGAGCGCGTTCCCATATGAAGTTATATGAAGTTAAACAAAGCAATAAAAAACCCTTAACTCTTTTAGAATTAAGGGTTTAGATCTTATATAAAGCTATATAAATATAAAATATGGTGGGCCCAGACAGACTTGAACTGTCGACCAACGGATTATGAGTCCGCTGCTCTAACCAACTGAGCTATAGGCCCTATATAGACTGAATTTGTTATATTTCAACTAGTTCAGGCGCATTGAATACTAGCCAAGATTAGATCAAAAAACAAGTACTTTTCTTTCTGCTTGCACACTTAGCCAGCAATCATTTTTTATCCTTAATAACTGCCCTGCTTAGGATTTAAGACTTCAGTCTAAGTTAAGCTAGCAAAAGCCTAATATGACATCTATATTTTCTATCTAAAATAAAGAGAGCACGCTAATTATTCGAATATCAAACCAATAAATTAATCGCTTTTACGTCTCAATATAACCATAATCAATAAAAATACCAAATATTAAGTATAGAAATATAATCCTAGAATATTCTTTAAAAATCTATAAAGACTAAAATTCCGATTCCAATTTCTCGTCTTTACGTAAATCCATATAGATTTCGATTAAAGACCATACAATAACCAGTGCTAACAGAAGCATTGAGAACATGAAAGCTGTAATATACGTCATAGGTTTCAATCTCAGAGAGAAAATGACCAGAAAATAGAAAAGACACAATTTCTTCTTTTCTTCGACAAAAGTCTAATAACTAAAATTTGTGCTGGATAGTCATTTTTTCATCATTTTAAGACTTATTTTATATAAGATGATATATCTCAAGGATTATTAAGTATTTATTTATATCTTTCAGGTCTTAAAAAACTATTTAATATACTTTTTTGATTTTGGATTTTTTATATTATTAATGAATTTTAATTAATGCCTATTGACTGTGAATAAGAACAGGAAGAAATTATGCAGTTCATACCGTTAGCTCTTATTTCTTTCTACTTATGCTAAACAAATTTATTGGCGAATCTGCATTTAAACTTGCCGGTTGGCAATATCATGTTGAACCCGATGTACTCGAAGATAAACAGGTCATTGTCGGATTTGAACATACATCCATGATGGATGCAGTTCTATCTTTGGCGCTCTTTAAGATGTATGACATCAAAATTCATACCCTGATCAAGAAAGAACTGTTCAAAGGCCCAATGAAACCAATTCTGGAAGCCATGGGTGGTATCGCGGTCGACCGTAAAGCCAATAAAGATATTGTCAGCGTAATGGTTGAACATTTTCAGAATAATGAAAAATTCAATCTGGTGATCGCACCTGAAGCCACCCGTGCCAAAAATGGTGAAGCGCGCAAACCGATCCGTACCGGTTTCTGGCATATTGCCAAAGCTGCCAATGTGCCAATTGTGCTTATGTATGCCAATTCCAAGACCAAGCAAGGCGGGATTTTTGGCAAAATTTATCCTACTGATCTTGCACATGATCTGGCTTTAATCAAGCGGCTCTATAAAGAGAATGTTGGTCTGGATATTATTATCCCGGAATAAACTTTCCATAAAAGGGCTTGAGAATAATGTTTCTTCTGCTCTTTTCTTATTTAGGTATTTTCTTAAGTTTTTATTTACATTTATTGCTTTGCCTTTCTATTTTATTGCCTATTTTTTTGGCATTATCATTAAATCTCAAATCCAGACTCTTTTTTCAAAAAAAGAGCTTATGGTAGAATCGGCGCAATTCGATAGGCATACAGCCAATCTACAAGGAGCATATTTCGCATGGCGGGTCATTCCAAGTGGGCCAATATTAAGCATCGTAAAGCAAAACAAGATGCCAGTCGTGGTAAGTTGTTTACCAAGTACATTCGTGAATTAACAACTGCTGCTAAACTCGGTGGCGCTGATGCGGGTAGTAATCCTCGTCTACGTGCTGTTGTAGAAAAAGCATTATCTGTAAACATGACACGTGATGTGATCAATCGCGCGATTCAGCGTGGTGCCGGTGGTGAAGATAACGACGATCTGAAAGAAGTAACCTATGAAGGTTATGGCGTAGGCGGCGTTGCGGTTATTGTTGAAACCATGACAGATAACCTGAACCGTACGGTTCCTGATGTACGTCACTGCTTTACTAAAACTGATGGTAACCTCGGTACCAACGGTTCAGTATCCTTCCTATTCACTAAACGTGGCGAAATTACTTTTGAAGATGTGTCTTTAGAAGATCAAATCATGGAAGTGGCGCTTGAAGCGGGTGCTGAAGACATCGAAGTGGATGAAGATGAAATCCTGGTGATCACTACGCCTGAAAGCTTCGGTACAGTACAAGATGCTTTAGCTGCTGCAGGTTTAAAATCTGATAACGCTGAAGTGGTGATGAGCCCGTCTACCAAAGCTGAAATCACAGATATCGACCAAGCGAAAAAAATCATGAAAATGATCGATATGCTTGAAGACCTAGACGATGTTCAAAACGTTTATACCAACGTTGAATTCTCTGATGAAGTTTTAGCGCAACTCGATGCCTAATCTTCTATGAGATCAAAACGCACCTTCGGGTGCGTTTTTTATATGTGTTAAAAAATGCCTGGAATTTTAAACCTTATTTAAAAGACCACTACAGTTAAAAACATTATATTCCTTGATCACAAAGCTGGAATGCAGTGCTACGACATGCTCGATCTTGCCGATTCGGCTTAATAGAATCTGACTATAATTTTCCATATCACGTGCCACAACTTCGACAATAAAATCCGCAGACTGTCCTGTCACCAGGAAAGCATTAATGACTTCCGGAATATTTTCTAATTCTTCTAAAAATTTGGCAAAAGTATCGCTATCATGCTTGCTTAAGGAAACCTGCAACAGCACATGCAGACTAAAGCCCAATTTTTGATAATTAATCTCGCGCTTCAAGCCACTGATAATATTATGATCGATCAAATGCTTGATCCTGCGGTGTACCGAACTCACAGATAAATTTACTCTCTCCGAGAGTTCATTCAGATTGACATCTTCATGGGTCAAAATTTCAAGAATGTGCTTATCAAAACGATCTAATTCCATCTTTAATCTCTTGCCATTTTATTCAAATACATCATTGTTTTGCTGATAGTATTGATAAATTTTTCATAAATTACCAGTTATTTGAAAAAAAATGCCAGAAACATCTCAATAACCAGTTTTAAACCATGTTTATGGTTATTCGTCGTATAAAACAAATTTTCGATAAACGTCTCTTTTTAAATAAATCATTCTTATTTATCACTAAACTATTTATGAATAAAAACTATGACGCTGATAACTGGATTTTCAAAGCATGATTAATCCAACTTAGATTTACACTTGTATAGAAATTGAATAAGAATTGAGCGGTTTATCTAAAACACACAACAAACATAACAAGATAAAAATTCGCAAAACGATTATGGCTTTTAGTATTCTTAGTTCAATTAAAACTAAACTCAGTCCAGTGCTCACGACAGAGATACAAAATACGAGTTTACTTGGTGGTTTATTGGGTGGCAGTCTTTCTGGCATTATTGGTTCTATTACAGGTTCTACCCCCTCTACCCCTTCCCTAGATTCTCTCTTAAACAGCCTGCTTTCTGGCAAGAGTTTAGCTTCCAGTTCCCTCACTGATTTAATTAGCCAATTTACAGGCTCAAATGCTTCTAAACTTGATATCAACAGTTTAATTAGCCAATTAACGAAAGCCAATGGTGGCAGTTTTGACATAGGTTCAATCAGCAATCTACTTGGCAGTTTAATGGGTAGTAATACATCAACCCTGGATTTAAATGCAGTTATCAAATTGGTCAGTGGATTGATGGGTGGCAGTACTGGTAATCTAGATCTTAGTAAAATTGCTGAACTGGCTGGCAACTTATTGCAAGGTGGCGACCTTGATCTTACCCAAATCACTCAACTGCTGAGTGGCCGGATTGGAGGTACTGGTGGTCTTGGTGGAACAGACATTGGTGCCATCGTCGGTATCGTCAGTGGTCTCATCCAAGGTGGTGATATTGATATTACTCAAATCACCCAACTATTGAGCGGTCTGATTGGTGGCTCTAGTGGACTTAATGGTATTGATATAGGTTCAATCGCTGGCTTAGTTAGCAACCTTATTGGTGGTAATGGCGATATCGATATTGCTCAAATTGCTGAACTGGCTAGTGGTTTAATTGGTGGTTCTGGTGGATTAGGCGGCATTGATATCGGCGCAATAGCGGGTCTAGTCGGCGGCTTGATTCAAGGCGGTGACATTGATATTACGCAAATCGCTCAACTAGTTAGCGGCTTAATCGGTGGCTCTAGCGGATTTGATGGTATTGATATCGGAGCAATTGCAGGCCTCGTCGGTGGCTTGATTCAAGGTGGCGATATTGATATCGCACAAATTGCTGAACTGGTTAGTGACTTAATTGGTGGTTCTGGCGGACTTGGCGATGTAGATATTGGTCAAATTGCCAACCTAGTCGGTGGTCTCATCAGTGGCAATGCCGCTAGTGATCTCGACATCGGTGCAATTGTTGACTTGATCAGCGGATTGATCGGTGGCTCAACAGGTAGTTTAGATACCAGTTCAGTCAATCTGTTAGCCAGTAACTTAATGAGCAATGCAAGCAGTGACCTTGATATCGGTGCTATTACCAATTTGCTCAGTGGTCTAATCAGCAATTCAGGCAATATCGATACGGGCACCATTGCGCAAACTGTAACGCAAAGCCTGATGCCACTGCTTGCATCGATTGATACAGGTAACTCATCCATTGATATGGATCAACTTACCCAAGTTTTACCAACAGTGGTTGGTAGTGTGACTACATTGGTATCTGCAATCAGTTCTGCAGGTTCAGGTAATGTGCCAGACACCATCGCAGATGTACTAAAAGGCATCAATCCACTGTTGAATCTATTAGCGAATAGTGACGTTCTTGACGCTGATCAGGCAGAAATCGTGAATTCTCTTTACGATGTCTTGAATGGCGTACAAGTGGTGCTGGATTTTGTGAATAACCCATTACTGCTCACCTTATCCAGCGACCTCAACAATGTGATTACAGCACTAAAACCAGTGATTGCGCTGATTGATAGCGAAGGTCAATTCTCGGATCTTCTGGATGGTGTTCAGTTTCCTGAAATTGGCGACCTGCTCGGGTCACTCGGTTCTGGCGTGCCAAGCTTAGAGGGTTTAGGTTTGGATGCATTCACGGATAGTCTTGGCAATTTAGTCGGTAACAACTCGTCCCTACAACTGCCTGATCTTAGCGAATTGATTTCCGGCATTAGTAATACTGATACGGCTACGAATATCAGCATTACTGAAATCCTCCCAACCATTAAAGAAACTATTACCAATATCTCAAGTGGTAGTTCCCTGCCGAAGTTTGACTTTAGCTCACTGCTCAGTGGCTTCAGTAAAACAAGTGATATTGATCAAACCAGCCCTTGGAGTTAATTCTAATCTCATAAAAAAACGCGCTTTATGCGCGTTTTTTTATTTCATTTTTAATTTTATACACCGCGCCAATCAACACGGGCATTGCGCTCATTACGATACATCTTTTGAATATATTGCCCTAATGGCAACTCAGCCAGATGACTTTGATATTCCCGGTATTCATCCGACATCGATTCAAAGCTTTCCCTCTCCCACGGCGTTCCCGGAATAGCCAATAGAGGAGCCAAAATAGAACAAACCGCAATATCGGCCAGAGAGAAACGCGAACCGACGAGATAAGGTCCTTCTTTTTCCATACGGATCTGATTAAGCTGCTCAACCGAATCCTTGATAAATTGTTTGGACTGTTCCAGTGTTTCTTCAGTCAAGGCATAACCCTTGGTCAAAATGGTTTTTAGCAATGGCTTGGAGAATTTTTCAAACTGGCGCAGATAGCCTTTTTCTCCAATCAGAATATCCATCGATTCATGGTCATGCGATAAAGCCTGAGCCAGCATCCAGCGACGCACATGGCGGCCTAATTCTTGGGTGATTTCATCAATATCTAGTGCCTGCTGACGCAAGCTTGCTTCTGCAGGTAGCAGACGGTGTTCAGGATATTGCTCATCCAGATATAGAGCGATTTTGGTCGAATCCGCAATCCACCGTTCCTGATCACGCAGAATCGGTAAACGGTTTTGTCCAGTTTTCAGGCGGGCAAAGGCACGATGGGCACCCGGCATGAGGTTTTGCGCGACATATTCCAGCTCTTTGTAATCCAGCATCCAGCGTGCCTTTTCACAAAAATGAGAAAGTGGAAACTGGTATAAGATGCGCATAAATTCTCCATGCTTGTTTTTAGGTTAGATCGCATTAAAACCATCTAATTTAGTCGGATACTTTAGTCACCCTAGACTGGAAATACAATGAACTTTTTATTCAAAATAAAGATGTTGCTTATTCAGCACGACGATGAGTATTTTTATACATTTTTTTGTCTTGATTATCTATAAAGCAGATATGCACTGCTTTAAAAACATCTATTAAAATTAAGAAATTATTCAAAATCTATTTAATTTTAATCAGTTACTATATTCCAAATTTATAAGAATCTAGCAGTTTTTATCTTAAAGAGCTTTTTTTATAAGCTTTGCAAAAGCAATTGCTTAATTACATAAAGCTTTCGCTGTAACGTTTTGGCATCGATTTAGGATGTCATTATGTCTCGTTTAACTTCTGAAAAAGTTCATATCATCGAAAATGATCTCGACGCGATTAATGCTGCTTATCAGGTTGCAGACTTTGCCCTGGAAGGCCGTAATCAGCGTGATCAGCAACGTCTATTACCTTTTGCTGAGATTGACCTGTTCAGCCAGAAAGGCCTGGGCGGCATGCGTATTCCGAAACAGTACGGCGGTGCATTTGTTGCCAATAAAACCCTGGCTCATGTATTCCGGATTATTAATAAGGCTGACTCAAGTGTCGGGCAAATTCCGCAGAACCAGATCGCATTACTCAACATGATCGAGATCATGGGCACAGAAGAACAAAAACAGTTTATTTATAACGAAATTCTAAAAGGTAAGCGTCTGGCGAATGGCGGTCCAGAGCGCAATACCAAAGATACCAAGACGCTTGCCACCACTTTAACATTTGAAAATGGCCGCTATTTTGTGGATGGCGAGAAATTCTATTCAACTGGTAGTAGCTTCGCGCACTGGTTAGCGATTAAAGCGATTCATCCAGAAGGCCATGTAGTACTAACCATTGTCGACCGCAATGCTGAAGGTGTGGAAGTGATCGACAATTGGAATGGCTTTGGTCAACGCACGACTTCGAGTGGTACCGTCAAACTTCAGCATGTCGAAGTTGATCCGCTATTGATTTTTGATGAGCGTCTGTTAGGAAATCAACCAAGCTACCGCGGTGCCTATTCCCAATTGATGCAGGTCGCGATTGATGTCGGCATTGCCGAAGCTGCTTTTGCCGATACGCTGACTGCCGTACAAAAAGCACGTCCAATTGTCGATGCTCAAGTCGAAAAAGCCAGCTTAGAACATTATACCCTGCAGGAAGTTGGCAAATCTTCTGTGCTGCTCGATGCCGCGATTTTACTGCTGGATGAAGCCGCTGAATATCTGGATGAACTGGATCAGCTGGAATCTGTGACTGATGAGCAGGCAGCCAAAGCCTCAATTCTAGTGGCTGAAGCCAAGGTCTATGCCAACGATGCTGCGCTACATATCTCGGAAAAATTACTGGAATTGGGTGGAAGTCGCTCCAGCCTCAGTCAGCACAATCTGGATCAGCATTGGCGTAATGCCCGTGTGCATACCTTGCATGACCCGATCCGCTGGAAGCTGCATGCACTTGGGGATTATTACCTAAATCATAAACTCCCTGCCCGCCACGCCTGGATTTAAGGATATTTGCCATGACTTCATTTCAAAACATTAGTCCATTGCAGTCAGAACAGCTGGCACATGCGCACATCATCAAATCTGATGAAGAAGCACTAGAAATTGCCCATAATCTGGCAGAGCAGTTCAAGATTAATTCAGTACAACGTGATGCTGAACGTATTCTGCCTTTCGAAGAAATCGAGGCTTATAGCCAGTCCGGACTTTGGGCGATTACTGTACCTAAAGAATATGGTGGTGCAGAAGTATCTAGCTATACGGTGGCACAAGTGATTGCCCTGATGAGCGGTGTGGATGGATCAATCGGTCAGATTCCACAAAACCATTTCTATGGTCTGGAAATCCTGCGCAATAACGGCACGGAGGAACAAAAACAGAAACTCTATGCCGAAGTCCTAAAAGGTGCCCGTTTTGGTAATGCCCTAGCTGAGTTTAAAACCAAAACCGCTGCTCAGCGCCAAACTGCGATTCGCAAAACTGAGCAAGGCTATGTGATCAATGGTGAAAAATTCTATTGCACCGGCAGCCTGTTTGCGCACCGCATTCCGACACTGGTCGTGGATGAAAGCGAGCAGCAATTCTTGGCTTTTGTGCCACGTGACAGTGAAGGTCTCACCTTGATTGATGACTGGAGCGGTTTTGGCCAGCGTACCACTGGCAGCGGCACGGTGAAATTTGACAACGTGCAGGTGCTTGAGGAAGATGTGGTACGTTTTGATACGGCCTATTCCCGCCCAACCATTTCCGGTCCTTTCGCACAATTGCTACATGCCTCCATTGAAACCGGCATTGCCCGTGCTGCATTTGAGGAAACCTTGGACCGTGTACGTCAGGCGCGTCCGTGGATTGATTCTGGTGTGGACAAGGCCACCGATGATCCGCTGACCAAACTTGAACTGGGCCGTGTGGTAGCTGATGTGCGTGCTTCTGAAGTGTTACTCAAACAGGCCGCACGTTCTGTTGATGCCGCCAAGGTTGCTCCGACTGAGGTCAGTGTTGCCAAAGCCTCTCTAGATGTAGCCAAAGTGCGTGCACACAGTTCTGAAACCGCATTAAAAGCATCATCGAAGCTGATTGAACTGGCTGGCAGTCGTGGTAGCCAGCGCGAAGATGGCTTAGACCGCTTCTGGCGTAATGCCCGCGTGCATACCCTGCATGATGCTTCACGATGGAAATACTATTTTATCGCCAATTATTTGCTGAATGGTGTTCTGCCTCCACGCCGGGGGACATTGTAATGACAAAGACTACAACAAACTCAAAAACTAAAAAAATCCTGCTGAACGCTTTTGATATGAACTGCGTGGGTCATATCAATCATGGCTTGTGGGCTCATCCGCGGGATGAATCACACCGTTTTAATGAACTGAGCTACTGGACTGATCTGGCGAAAACGCTGGAAAAAGGTCTGTTTGACGGCCTGTTCATTGCCGACATTACCGGAGTCTATGATGTCTATCAGAACGGCATTGACCTGACTCTAAGAGAATCCATTCAGTTACCCAGCCATGACCCAAGCACGTTGGTATCTGCCATGGCAGCAGTCACTGAGAATCTCGGTTTTGGTGTCACGGTGAATCTCAGCTATGAGTCACCGTACCAGTTCGCCCGTCGTTTTGCCAGTCTGGATCACCTGACCCATGGCCGTATCGGCTGGAATATTGTCACCGGTTATCTGGACAGTGCACAACGTCTGATTGGCGAAAATGGCCTGAAAGACCATGACCTGCGCTATGAACAGGCCGAGGAATTTTTACAGCTGTGCTACAAGTTCTGGGAAAGCTCCTGGGAAAATGATGCGGTTTTAAAAGATAAGCAAAATCGAATTTTTACTGATCCAGCCAAGGTCCATCAGATCAATCATCAGGGCCAGTTCTACCGCAGCCAGGGTATATTCCAGGTTTCCCCTTCTGTTCAGCGTACACCTGTATTGTTCCAGGCCGGTGCTTCCCCGCGTGGCATGGCTTTTGCCACTCAGCATGCAGAAGGCATGTTTATTGGTGGTGACCATCCGGACAAGATCAAGAAACAGGTGGATCAGATTCGTCGTCAGGCCACTGAACAAGGCCGTGATCCTGAAGCGATCAAGATTTTTGTCGGCATTACCGTGGTCACTGCAGAAACAGATGAACTGGCGCAGCAAAAGCTGGATGAATACCGTGCTTATGCCAGCCCTGAAGCAGGTCTTGCACATTATTCCAGCTCAGTTGGCATTGACCTGTCCAAATTTGCTGATGATGAACCAATTCCTTACAAGAAGACCAATAGTATTGCGACGGTTAATGACAAATTTAAAGAGCAGCAGATCACACCCAATGACCTAAAAGCTCAGCATGTGTTAGGTGGGCGTTATCCACTAATTGTTGGCAGCGGTGCCACGATAGCAGAAAAACTGATTCAGCTCATTGATGAAACCGGTATTGATGGCTTCAACCTGACCCGCACGGTGACACCGGAATCGCATCAGGATTTTATCCAATTAGTGATTCCTGAATTACAGCAGCGCGGACGCTATAAAACTGAATATGAACAAGGCAGTTTCAGACACAAGCTGTTTCAGCAAGGAGACCGCTTACCTAGTGCGCATCCAGTGCAGCAATTCCGATGTCAAAGCTCCGCCTCAACAGCGAACACGAACCTAAAGCAAAAACAATCAGCATAAATTTATTTTGAGGTGCAACATGGCACAAACCGTTAAAACAAAATTCACCATGATTGGGGTGATTATTGCCGCCGTGATTATCGGACTAGTGGTGTGGAACCAGCAAAAGAAATCCGGTTCGGATGAACTGGTGATTGGGATCAGCCCGTCCTTCGCTAAACCTTTACAAGTCGCAGCCGAAGAAGCCAAACAGCAAGACATCAATGTCAAACTGGTCGAGTTCTCGGACTGGAATACACCGAATATCACCCTGAATCATGGCGATATTGATGCCAACTTCTTCCAGCATCAGCCGTTTTTAGATAATGCGAAGAAAGAAACTGATTTTAAAATCAAAGCTTTTGCCAAAGGTGCAGCGACGCATGTTGGCCTATATTCCAAGAAAATTAACAGCCTGGATGAGCTAAAAGACGGCGCGAAAGTTGTAGTACCAAATGATCCAGTCAACCAGGGCCGTGCTCTGCTGTTATTACAACAAGCGAATCTGGTGGCATTGAAAGATCCAAACAACCATCTGTCCAACCTGAAAGATATTGCTGCAAATCCGAAAAACCTGCAATTCGTTGAAGTTGAAGGTCCGCAAACTGCGCGTGCCATTGATGATGTTGATTTGGCATTCGGTTACCCACACTACCTACGTCTGGCTAAAACAGCTGATCCAGAACAAGCGTTGTTATTTGACTCTAACAAAGACAACCGTTATGCGATCCTGTTTGCCGTACGTGAGGACTATCAGGACAAAAATGACAAGCTGAAAAAATTTGTCGAAATCTATCAGAACTCCCCTCGCGTGAAGGAAGCACTAGATGCTGACTTTGGTGCGAAGCTCTGGTTCCCGGGCTGGAAATAAGGTGCGATGATGACACAAGTAAATTCGTCAAATTCGAATGCAAAGAAGTGGATCATTGGCGGTGTCATCCTGGCACTGATTCTCGGCCTGGCGGCTTACCGTTGGACCAAGGGTCAGCAGCAGGAGGATGTACTGACCATTGGCATTAGCCCACCTTATGCAGACTTATTGCAAAGTGTGGCTGATGAACTGAAACCGCAAGGTATTAATGTGAAACTGGTTGAATTTTCCGACTGGCATGCACCCAATGTCGCGGTACAGAATGGCGACATCGATGCTAACTTTTTCCAGCAAAGTGTCTACTTAAGAAATGCCATTCGTGAAACCAACTTCGATTTACATAGTTTCGCGCCCGGTACGGGTAGCCATGTCGGTTTATATTCTAAGAAATATAAATCGCTGGATGAGTTACCACAAAATGCCCGTGTGGTCATTCCAAATGATCCGGTGAATCTGGCACGTGCCTTGATCCTTCTTAACCGTGCAAAACTGATTGAACTGAAAAATATCAACAATGAATTATCAACCGTTAAGGACATCAAGAATAATCCTAAACAGTTGCAGTTTATTGAAGTTGAAGGCCCACAAACGGCACATGCCTTGAATGAAGCTGATCTGATCTTTGGTTATCCACATTATCTAAAACTTGCTAAAGCAGCAGATCCACATGATGCTCTGTTCCTGGATCCAATCGACAAGAAATACGCCATTCTGTTTGTGACACGCAAAGACTATGAAGATAAAAACCAGAAACTGGCGACTTTCGTAAAAGCTTTCCAGAATTCTGAAAAAGTCAAAGCAATTCTGGACCAGGATTTTGGTACTGGTATGTGGTTTGAAGGCTGGAAATAAGGTGAATACTATGGTGAGTTTTGGTTCTCAGGTGGCGTTTTCTGTCCCGCATATTAAAATCCGTAATCTGAACAAATATTATGAGGTACAAGGCAAATCAGTACATGCCTTGAAGGACATTAATCTGGATATTCCTGAAGGCAAGATCTTCGGGATTATCGGGAAAAGTGGTGCGGGGAAATCCTCGCTGCTACGTACCCTAAATGGTCTGGAACAGATCAGCGAAGGTCATATCCATATCCATCAGCAGGATTTGGCTGGCTTAACCCATGCTGAACTGATCCAGCTTCGTCAGCGTATTGGCATGATTTTTCAGCACTTCAACCTGATGTCTGCCAAAACTGTCTGGGAAAATGTGGCGCTGCCACTCAAAGTCGCGAATTATAAAAAATCAGACATTGATGCGCGTGTAAACGAAGTACTGCAACTGGTAGGCTTAAGCGAAAAAGCGCAGAACTACCCTTCTCAGTTATCCGGCGGACAAAAGCAGCGTGTCGGCATTGCCCGTGCGCTGGTACACCATCCGGAGATTCTACTCTGTGATGAAGCCACTTCTGCACTGGATCCGGAAAGCACTTCCGTGGTGTTATCACTGTTAAAAGAAATCAATCAGAAACTTGGTATTACCATTGTGCTGATCACCCATGAAATGCAAGTGATCCGTGAAATTTGCGATCAAGTCGTCGTGATTGAGAAAGGTGAAATTGTCGAATCCGGTGAAGTCTGGTCTGTATTCTCTAACCCACAGCAACAGATCACCCAGGAACTGCTGAATCTGGAACAACTGGAATTACCATTTGCGATTAGTCCTGAAGTGACAACAGATACCACGCATAGCATTATCAAACTGCGCTATGCCTCTAGTGTTCAGTATTCCCCAGATTTGAAAGTGATTTTCGAACAGTTCGAGCATCCGGTGCATCTCTATCAAAGTCATATCGACAGCATCCAGAATCATCTGGTCGGTAGCCTGATTGTCGCAGTTGCCGATCTAAATCTGGATACTGACTTACTTCAGCAAAAACTAAAACAACACATTGCACAGATTGAGGTGATTGGCTATGCACGACCAACTCATTGATTTATTACTAACAGGAACCACCGATACCCTCATCATGGTTGGTGTATCCGCAATCGTTGCCTTTCTGATTGGTTTACCGATGGCAGTAGTACTGGTCAGTACATCTGAACACGGGATCTATCCATCCAAACCCATTAATCAGGCTCTGGGCTGGATTGTAAATATTACCCGTTCGGTGCCTTTCCTGATTTTAATGGTCGCTTTAATTCCCCTTACCCGCTGGATTGTAGGCACCAGCTATGGCGTCTGGGCAGCAGTTGTACCTTTAACGTTGGCCGCGACTCCTTTCTTTGCGCGTATTGCTGAAGTGAGTTTACGTGAAGTCGATCAGGGACTGATTGAAGCGGCTCAAGCGATTGGCTGTAACCGTAAGCAAATTATCTGGCATGTGCTATTACCTGAAGCTTTACCAGGGATTGTGGCCGGTTTTACCGTCACTTTGGTGACCATGATTAACTCATCAGCAATTGCCGGTGCTATTGGTGCCGGTGGTCTGGGCGACATTGCCTACCGTTATGGTTATCAGCGTTTTGACATGCAGATCATGCTGGCGGTGATTGTGGTGCTGGTGATTCTGGTCATGCTGGTTCAGGCCACTGGTGACACCCTATCGAATCAGCTCGATAAACGTAAAATTTAAAAACATCTATTTCATAAGTTTTCAACAAAGCACCTAGCCATGACCTGACTTTGTCATGGCTTTCATGTAAAATCACTGGCAATTTTTATATAACGCTTTGTGAGTTATTTCATGGGTTTTAATTGTGGTATTGTAGGCCTGCCTAACGTTGGTAAATCTACGCTTTTCAATGCATTAACTAAAGCTGCAATTGCTGCGGAAAACTTCCCATTCTGTACGATTGAACCAAACACCGGTATCGTGCCTGTACCAGATCCACGCCTGGATAAACTTGCTGAAATCGTAAAACCACAACGCGTGGTACCAACTACCATGGAATTCGTGGACATCGCGGGTCTGGTTGCTGGTGCATCTAAAGGCGAAGGTCTGGGTAACCAGTTCCTGGCGAATATCCGTGAAACTGATGCAATTGCTCATGTTGTTCGTTGTTTCGAAGATGAAAACGTGATTCACGTCAACGGGAAAATTGATCCGCTTGATGACATCGCAACGATTAACACTGAACTTGCTCTAGCTGACCTTGAAACTGTGACTAAAGCAGTGACTCGTCTGGCAAAGTCTGCAAAAGGTGGCGATAAAGAAGCTGTAGCCACTAAAGCCGTTCTTGAAAAAATCCTACCTCTTCTAGATGAAGGCAAACCTGCCCGTGCAGCAAATCTGGATGATGATGAACGTAAACTGGTTCGTGGCTTTGGTCTATTAACACTTAAACCAACGATGTACATCGCTAACGTGGCAGAAGACGGTTTTGAAAATAATCCGCACCTCGATGCGGTACGTGAACTGGCAGCTGCTGAAAATGCAATCGTGGTTCCGCTTTGCAACCAGATCGAAGCTGAAATTTCATTGCTTGAAGATGAAGACCGTGCTGAGTTCCTGGAAGCAATGGGTATGGAAGAGCCAGGTCTGAACGTGGTAATCCGCGCAGGTTATTCACTGCTTGGTCTGCAAACTTACTTCACTGCCGGTGTACAGGAAGTTCGCGCCTGGACGGTTAAAGTCGGCGCTACTGCGCCTCAAGCAGCGGGTGTCATTCACACTGACTTCGAAAAAGGCTTCATCCGTGCAGAATGTATTGCTTATGATGATTTTGTACAGTATAACGGCGAAGCTGGCGCTAAAGAAGCAGGTAAATGGCGTCTAGAGGGTAAAACTTATATCGTTCAGGACGGTGACGTTCTGCACTTCCGTTTCAACGTATAAGTTGAAGCCAAAGAAAAGCCCCAAATCTGGGGCTTTTTTGTTACTAAATTTGGCTTCTTGCTATTCTCATACGCATCTTTACATCCTATTTATAAAAATCTCTTCCCATAACATTAATGATAATAATTCTCATTGTATTTAATACAACTCAAGCGTATTTTAAAATTTAGTCGAGAATTCCACTCACTCAATCACGCTTAAGGACAATTAAAAATGAGCTATACCCTTCCCGAACTCCCTTATGCTTATGATGCATTGGAACCGCATATTGATGCTAAAACCATGGAAATCCACCATGCCAAGCACCATCAAACTTATATCAACAACATCAATGCAGGTATTGAAGGCACAGAATGGGAAGATCTTTCTGTAGAAGAACTGGTGAGCAAAGCCAATCAGGTCCCTGAAGATTTGAAAAATAATGTGATTAATAATGGCGGCGGTCATGCCAACCATTCCCTGTTCTGGACAGTAATGAGTCCAAGTGGAGGTGGCAATCCTGAAGGTGAAATTGCACAGGCGATCGACAAGGAGCTTGGCGGCTTTGAAGCCTTTAAAGAAGCTTTTACCAAGGCAGCCCTGACCCGTTTTGGTAGCGGATGGGCCTGGCTCAGCGTGGCACCTGATCAAACCATTATCATAGAAAGCAGCGCCAATCAGGACTCACCCCTCATGCATGGCAATACCCCGATTCTAGGTCTGGATGTCTGGGAACATGCGTACTATTTGAAATACCAGAACCGTCGTCCTGAATATATTGCCGCTTTCTTTAATGTTGTGAACTGGAAGGAAGTGAATCGCCGTTATCTAGAAGCACTTTCAACATAAATGAACACAGTAGGACGTAATCTCATGTCTTGGCACTCTTTACGTTTGCTCTGCGGCCTCAGTATACTTTTGGGCGGAGCAGTGTTGTATCTAGAACGTCTGTTCATGTTGCTTTAAGACATGATCGTCTATTGTATGGGAAGCCTTATTCTGAGGCTTCTTTTAATTTTTGCTGTTTAATTTTTTCTATAGGGAGATGGATTTAAAATTTAAGAACGCAATTCACAGACATTGACGCTATCGAAGCCATTGGTACATGGTGCCACTTCACACGCATGAGAAGCTTGTACTCCACTTACTAAAACAGCACTCATACTTATCGCTAAAAACAATTTATTAAACATTTAAAATGACTCCAAAAATTAACTTTTATCTCTAAATCGCTTGATTATGAGTCAATTATAGGACTTTTTTAATGATTCAGGGCAATCTTTTTGATTTTAATTATTGTTTATTTATATAAATAGAATCGTTTTTTATAACAAAAAAGCGGAACCGAAGTCCCGCCTGAAGATTATAAAACCCGATTAAGACTGTTCAGCTACTGCATTACCTTTCTGCTTTGGATCAGTATTTCCCAGTTCAGGATGAGCAATAGCTCCCTGACATTGCTGTTTATCACGCTCATAGTCGGCCTGTTTCTGTGCCACACTACTGCTATTTTCAACGGTGCTACGTGCCCAGATTTCCAGACTGGTTAACGCCTTGCGACATAAGGCATATTTTCCTTCCGTCACTGAGTCAGTCATTTTCACATTAATGCGCCAGTCAGTACTCAATTTACGGGCCGGTTGACGTACCTGAGCATCTATCTGTTCCATTTCCTTGTTATAAACCAGCGGATCGACTTCATTCATGAATTGCCATGCAGCATTGGCATAAGTGGTCGCATCATTAGAGAGTTTAGGTGCCGCTTTAATTTCGGCTTTTGGCGCTTGACTGTCATTTCCACAAGCTTGAAGAAATAAGGTGCTGCCGATTAAAACACCGACCAGCATTGCACGTGTCTTGAACATCAACATATCAGAATCGCCAGTTAAACATTTCGGCACTATGCTAGTAAATTCGCGTACAATACACAATCTTGATTTAATCCCTGTTTTAACTCTCTCCCTCAAGGTGTTTTGTGTCTGACCACAATCCAGTAGCGATGCAACCTGCCGGTTTCTGGCAAGGTGCCAAAGATAGCCAGGCCATTATATTTACTTACCTTCCGGTCTCCTTTGCCTTTGGCGTTTCTGCCACCCAGTTCGGCTTTACTGCCTGGGAAGCCTTATTTCTGTCCTGCTCCATGTATGCCGGTGCCAGTCAGTTTTTAGTTGTAGCGTTACTTGGTAGCGGTACTTCGATCTGGATGACTGCATTGACCGTGATTGCCTTGGACATTCGTCATCTTTTATACGGCCCAGCTTTACAAAACCTGATTCAAGATCGTTTAAACCTGAAGAAAACCGCAGTCTGGGCTTGGGGTCTTACTGATGAAGTCTTTGCTTCAGGTATGATCAAGCTGTCACAACGGCGTCAGGAATGGTCAGAGTCGTGGATGCTCGGTCTGAGTCTATTTAGCTGGCTATCTTGGGCGACAGGTTCATTTTTAGGCGGCTTATTTGCTGATCAAGTCAGTCACCTGCCACAATTCTTGCAGGCGGCTTTAGATTTCCTGCTACCTGCCCTGTTCTTAAGTTTCTTATTGGCAGCCTTTGAAAAGAAACACACCTTTGTGGTGACCATCACGATTATTGTCTCAGCAGTTGCCTGTTATTTTATCGATCTGTCCGCTGCGATCTTTATCGGCATCAGTTCCGGCATTTTGGCCGGCCTGTTCAAGCACTATGTGCTGAAAAAACCAGATCCTGAATATGCAGGAGATCAATCATGAATCTTGAAATTATTTTGGTCGGGATTATTGTCGGGATTGCCAATTTTGCCTCACGTTTTGGTCCATTCTATGTGATTCAAAAATTTCAGCAGGGTTCGCAAAAACGTGGTGCGCTATGGTTGAAAATTGCCTTGGGTTCGATTGGAATTGCTGCCATCAGTTCCATGCTGGTTGTGGCGACCTTACCGCCCTTATTGGAAACGCCAGATAAAAGCTTTGCCATGCTGATCGGTTTTATTGTGCTGGCTGGACTGTATTTTAAGTTTAAGAAAATTGTCATGGCGACCTTAACTGCAGCCTTAACCTATGGCCTGATTTATACCTATATCCCCATGCCTTTTTAAGCCTTTTAGTAAATTAGAAATCTCATTCAAGACTTATGCTAAATTAAATGCATAAGTCTTTTTGATATAAGAAGAAAAATAAGGAAAATATTAGCATGTTCGAGCCAAAGCAAATGATTGAAGGGAAAATTTTTATTCATCATCGACGTGATGAAATGTTAGCTATTTTTAATCAATACGAATTACCCGGCTGTTATTTTGAATGTTTTATCAATGCACAGAATTTTACTGGTCATTTTGTAGAAGTGGTTGCTGAACCCGCAGATCATGTCCGTGTCATTTATATTCAGAAGCATGGCAAAAATAAAATCGTTGTCCTATATAACCAGACTCAACAGGTAATCCATCTGCATCCCAAACAAATCATTTTTAGCCGTTGGAGCCTGCTACATAAAGGCATTCCAAATCTCATTTATGTATTTTGCTTTAGTATAATTTTACTGTTTCTATTTTTTGCACTTGTCGCAGTGTCAAATCATCAATTCCACTTTTTCACTGTATTCCTCGATGCACTGCAATTTTCAGGATTTGGTTTATTGCTATGGATATTTGGTTTTATCTGTCCTTTTGTGATTCCCTTTTATGCCTTTAAGAGAATACAAAGTCTGAAACTTCTCCATCAACTTCAGCTCAATGACAAGCAAATTCTGCATATGGAAAAACCCAATCCGCAAAACCGGATTTATCATTTAAACCCTATGAAAAATACAATAAAGCGAACTGCCTGATTTCAGATGCAATTCTCTATAAACTTTTATAAATAAAACTGCTGGCCAATATCACAATTTTGTATGAAACTCGGCTTATCTCGGCATTGAGTTCTGTTATGCTAAAAGTCCATAAAATCAAGCATGGATAATACACATGAACGTGACTATTGGTACTCCTCTTCAATCTTCAGCTTTTAAAGTTCTATTGCTAGGTTCAGGAGAACTAGGTAAGGAAGTGGTGATTTCCTTGCAACGTTTAGGTGTAGAAGTTCATGCTGCAGATCGTTATGCAGATGCTCCTGCCATGCAGGTGGCACATTTTTCTTATGCCTTAAATATGGCAGATGCAGCGGAACTCAAACAGCTTATTCAAAAAATTCAGCCGCATCTCATTGTTCCTGAAATTGAAGCGATTGCGACCGAAGTGCTGGTTGAAATTGAAGAACAGAATATTGCAACCGTAATTCCTTCAGCTAAAGCAGTGAACCTGACCATGAACCGTGAAGGCATTCGTCGTCTGGCAGCTGAAGAACTAGGCTTACCGACCTCTGCTTATCGCTTCGCCGATTCTCTGGAATCTTTCCGCGCAGCCTGTGATGACATTGGCTATCCAAACTTTGTGAAACCGGTGATGTCTTCTTCAGGTAAAGGCCAATCTCGCGTGAAAAGTTTTGAAGAAGTCGATGCTGCCTGGGAATATGCGCAAACAGGTGGTCGAGTTAATCAGGGCAAAGTGATTGTCGAATCACAGATTGATTTCGATTTTGAAATTACCCTGCTTACTGTGCGGGCTAAGAATCCTCAAACTGGCGAAATCGAAACTTCTTACTGTGATCCGATTGGACATCGTCAGGACTCAGGCGACTATGTAGAAAGCTGGCAGCCTCAGCCAATGAGTCCCGCTGCTCTGGAAGAATCAAAACGTATCGCCAATAAAGTCACCACGGCATTGGGCGGTTGCGGCATTTTTGGTGTAGAACTCTTTGTCAAAGGCGACAAAGTATGGTTTAGTGAGGTTTCACCTCGCCCGCATGACACTGGTCTGGTCACTTTAGCTTCCCAGTTCCAGAGTGAATTTGAACTGCATGCCCGTGCTATTTTAGGCTTACCAGTCAATACAGCTCGCCATAGTGTGGCTGCCAGTGCCGTGATTTACGCAGGTGTCGATGATCGCAATCTTTCATTTTCTGGCCTGAATCTTGCTTTAGCCCATGCCGATACCGATTTACGCCTGTTTGGTAAACCTGAAGGTTTTAAACGCCGCCGTATGGGTGTCGCGACTGCGCGTGCAGAAAGCATTGAACAGGCTCGCGAGCTGGCTCAACAGGTTGCTGACCAAGTTAATGTTCATCAAAATTAAGTAAATACAACGGACCACTGTTCATGATCAATACCTCCCCGCTGCTGAATTACATTAAAAGTCACAATGACATCAAAGCGATCAATCAATGGCGTAGCGATGTAGAAAATCAGCTTCAGGAATGTTTTGAAAATGGACAGTCCATCCGTGACATCATTCAGGCTCGTTCTAACCTGATTGATGAAGCCCTGCAATTTCTGTGGAATCATGCTGAACTTGATCAGACCGATTTGGCGCTTTTCGCAGTCGGCGGTTATGGCCGCCGCGAAATGCTGCCATATTCAGATGTCGATATCATGATCCTCTCAGAAGATGATTTCACTTCAGAGCAGGAAAAGCTGATCTCCAGCTTTATTTCTTCGCTTTGGGATGTGGGCAATTTCAAACCGGGCATCAGTGTTCGTACCATCAATGAATGTGTCAATCAGGCCAGCAGCGACCTTACTGTAGCGACGTCCTTGATCGAGGCACGTCTGATTATTGGCAATGAAAATTTAACCAAGTGGCCACGCCGGATCGTGTCACAAACCTGGACTGATAAAACCTTTTTTGATGCGAAAATGGACGAGCAGCACAAACGCTATGCTCAGCACAATAATACTGAAAGCAATCTGGAACCGGATATTAAAAATGCACCGGGCGGTATCCGTGATATTAACCAGATTGGCTGGATTGCCAAACGTCATTTCCGTGTCAACCGTATTTATGACCTGGTGCATCTGGGCTTTATTTCCGAGTTTGAACTTGCTGTACTCGAAGAAGCCGAAAGCTTCCTCTGGGAAATTCGTCATCATTTACACCGCCTGACCAAGCGCGATGAAAACCGCCTGCTGTTCGATTATCAACGGGATATTGCGGCGATGTTTGGCTATACCCGTGAAGAAGGTCAGCCACCGAACTATCCAATCGAACAGTTCATGAAGCGCTATTATCGTAGCGCGCAGCAGGTTTCGACTCTGAATGAAATGCTACTGGCTTATTTTAATGAGTCCGTGATTACCCCACGTTTACCCCAATATGAACGCCAGATTGAAGAAATTAATGAAAACTTCAAGCTAGTCGATGGCAAGTTAGCAGTTCAACATCACAAGATTTTCTCGGAAAAGCCAAGTGCCATTCTGGAAATTTTCTATTTGCTGGCCAATCGCCCTGAAATTGAAGGGATTCGTGCACGCACTTTACGTCTGCTCACGCTAGCGGCTAAACGTATTGATCAGGATTTCCGTGATAATGCGGTACACCAAGCCCTGTTTATGGCCATCATTCGTTCACCGCATCGCCTGTATGAAACCTTGGTAGCGATGAAACGTTATGGTGTCCTGGGCAAATATATTCCGGCTTTCGGACAGATTACCGGTCTGATGCAATATGACTTATTCCACATCTATACCGTGGATGCACATACCCTGCTCTTGATCCGCAATCTGAATCGCTTCAAGGAACCCGAATTTGCCAAAGAATTCCCTGTGGTCAGCTCTGTGTTCCAGCGATTAGCACGTCGTGACATCGTTTATCTGGCGGCTATTTTCCATGATATTGCCAAAGGTCGTGGCGGTGATCATAGTGAGCTTGGTGCAGCCGATGCGATTCAGTTCTGCCGTACTCATGGCTTTACCGAACGTGAATGCAATCTGGTTGCCTGGCTGATTGAAAACCATTTATCCATGTCAGTGACTTCACAGAAAAAAGACATTTCCGATCCGGATGTGGTCAAAGAATTTGCTGAAAAAATGGGAGATATGGAGCATCTGGATTATCTGTACACATTGACAGTAGCAGATATTAATGCGACCAATCCAAAACTCTGGAATACCTGGCGTTCATCTTTGATGCGTCAACTCTATACGCATGCGCGTGATGTCATCCGTTCTGGCTTAGGCCGTCCGGTTGATTACCAGATGCTGATTGAAGATACCAAATTCGAAGCCAGTGAACGTCTGGTAGAACATTTCTCGCTTTACGATGTCGAAAAAGTCTGGCAGGAACTGGGCGATGATTACTTCCTGAAAGAATCTGCCGATGAAATCGCCTGGCATACCCGCGCCATTCTGGAACATGGCGATAATCCTGCACCATTGGTATTAATGCGTGCGCATCGTAAATATGCACAGGATGCCGTGCAGATCTTCATCTATACCCAAGACAAACCAAATCTGTTCGCTACCACGGTTGCTGTTCTGGATCGCATGAATCTGGACGTTCAGGATGCCCGGATTATTACCGCAACCAAAGCTTTCAGTCTGGATACCTATGTTGTCCTTGACCGTTTTGGCACCCTTCTGACCGATCCGGAACGTGAAGCGACCGTCATTGAAGCCTTACAGGATGCCTTAAGTCATTCTGATGAATATCCAGGTCTGATGCAGCGCCGGATTCCGCGTCAGTTACGTCATTTTGACATTGAAAATACCGTCGATATCACTCTCAATGAAGCTTTAAACCAGAATATGGTGGAAATTGCGACACTTGACCATCCTGGTTTACTTGCGAAAATTGGCGGTTTATTTATGATGCAGGGTCTGGATATTCACTCTGCTAAAATTGCCACACTTGGCGAACGTGCTGAAGATATTTTCTTTGTCACCAAAAAAGATGGCAGCCCAATGACCCAAACAGAGTCTGACAATTTTGCAGCAGCCTTAAAAGCTGCTCTGGATGAGGCTTCACATCAGGTCAATGCTCAACACTAACACACTGCTCGGTAACACATTCATGAACTCTAGCTTGTCTTTATTGCACCCATATCCGTTCGAAAAGTTGAATAAACTTTTTGCGGATATCCAGCCTGCGAATATGCCTTTGATTCCCCTTTCAATTGGTGAACCAAAGCATCCAGCACCCGAGTTTGTGAAACAGGCGATTATTGATAATTTTCAGCATCTATCGACTTATCCGAACAGCAAAGGCTTACCTGAATTACGAGAAAGCATTGCCAACTGGCTGACTCGTCGTTTTAAACTGAATAGCATCAGTGCAGACAGCAATGTATTACCGGTCTCTGGTACCCGTGAAGCAATCTTTTCTTTTGTTCAGGCGCTGATTAATCGTGAAGATGCGCCTTATGTGGTGATGCCAAACCCTTTCTACCAGATTTATGAAGGTGCTACCCTGCTTGCAGGTGCAAAACCTTATTTCATTAACTGTACTGAAGAAAATGACTACTTAGGCGACTTTGATTCAGTTCCGGCTGAAGTCTGGGAAAAAACTGCCCTGTTATTTGTGTGTACACCGGGCAACCCAACAGGTGCTGTTCTTTCTAAAGAGCAGTTTAAAAAGCTGATTGCACTGTCAGACAAATATGATTTTGTCATTGCTTCTGATGAATGCTATTCAGAACTCTGGTTTGATGAAGCCCCTACCGGATTACTGGAAGTGTGTGCCGAAATTGGCCGAGATGACTATAAAAACTGCGTCGTTTTCCATTCTCTCTCTAAACGTTCTAATCTGCCAGGCATGCGTTCAGGCTTTGTTGCAGGTGATGCCACTTTACTCAAACCTTATCTGCAATACCGTACTTATCATGGTGCAGCGATGCCGGTGCAACACCAGTTAGCATCAATTGCAGCCTGGAGTGATGAAGCGCATGTGGAAGAAAACCGGGTACAGTATCGTGCCAAGTTCGATCTGTTCCAGAAAGAATTGGGGCACTTGCTTCCGCTGAAAAAACCGGATGCGGGTTTCTACTATTGGCTCAAAGTGGACAATGATGAAGCTTTTGCCAAAATGTTGATGGAAAAAGCGCATATCAAAGTATTGCCAGGCCGTTATCTGTCTCGTGAAACTACGCAAGGTAACCCGGGTGAAAATCATGTGCGTCTGGCATTGGTGGCTGATCTGGCACAATGTGAACAGGTAATTCAGCGTTTAAAAGCGATTCTTTAATCTTTTAAGATCTAAACACAAATAAAAAACCCACTTTCCAGAAGTGGGTTTTTTATGGATTTTGGCTACAAATTATTCTTCTATTTCACTTATTTTCTATTCATTAGAAATTAGACATTTCAAATAAACTTATAAAACCTTTTCAATTTCTGTTTCGAGATCTTCAGGTTTGGTGGTAGGTGCAAAACGGTTTAATACCTTGCCATCACGACCAATCAGAAATTTGGTGAAATTCCACTTAATGCCATTTCCTAGAATTCCTTTGGAATTATTGGTCAAGTAACGGAAGATTGCATGCGCTTCCGGACCTTTAACATCTACCTTGGAAAACATTGGGAAAGAAACCCCATAATTTTTCTGGCAAAATTCCCCGATCTGTTCATTTGAACCTGGATCCTGTCCGCCAAACTGATTGCATGGAAAACCTAAAACTTCCAGTCCCTGCTCTTTATATTTCTGGTAAAGCTTTTCCAGACCTGCAAATTGTGGAGTGAAACCACATTTGCTCGCGGTATTTACGATTAAAAGTACTTTCCCTTCATAATCTGCAAGCCGTTTGTTTTTTCCATCTAACAACTCAGCTTCAAACTGATAAATGCTGGTCATGGATAAGTTTCCTCGTCAGTTTTTTCTTGTGTTTGTAATTCTAAAGAGGCCGAGTTTACACAATAACGTAAGCCAGTCGGTTCCGGACCATCCGGGAAAACGTGCCCCAAATGTGCATCACAATGATGGCAAACAATTTCTGTTCTCACCATACCATGTGAAGTATCAGGTAATTCTTCTACAACTGAGCTGCTCACAGGACGATAGAAACTTGGCCAGCCGCAACCGCTGTCATATTTAGTGGTTGAAGAAAACAGTGGTTTACCACAGCAACGGCAGACATAAGTCCCTTCCTGTTTTGTATTCCAGTACTTACCTGTGAATGCCGGTTCAGTTCCTTTTTCACGCGTAATGCGAAACTCTTCTGGTGATAACTCTCTTTGCCATTCCCGGTCTGTTTTATTGAGTTTTCCCATCACTAACTCCTTTAAATCTTTGACATTCAATGTCATGCTTCAGTACTTCCATATTTACGCTAGAGATGAAAAAATTTCTAGCGAAATTTCAGCATAGATTGTGATATTTGCGTAATCTATAGGTTTAACTTAAAAATTAATTGGATGGAATTATGTCCGGTATTGGTAACACCCCCCCTCGCGAGATCAAGAAATCGTCTAAGCTTGAGCATGTTTGCTACGACATTCGCGGACCAGTGTTACGAGCGGCCAACGAGATGGAAGAAGCCGGACATAAAATTATCAAACTGAATATCGGAAATCCCGCCCCATTCGGCTTTGAAGCCCCGCAAGAAATCATTAATGATGTTGCACTGAACCTGCCAAATGCGATTGGTTATACGGATTCCAAAGGGATTTTCCCGGCACGTAAAGCGATCTGTCAGTATTACCAGCAAAAAGGCATTCTGGATATGCACGTGAATGACGTGTATGTCGGCAATGGCGTATCTGAGCTGATCGTGATGGCGATGCAAGGCCTGCTGGATGATGGCGATGAAATGCTGATTCCAATGCCGGATTATCCATTATGGACTGCGGCAGTGAACCTGTCTGGCGGTACTGCGATTCACTATAAATGTGATGAAGAAGATCACTGGTATCCTGATATTGCGGATATGGAAAGCAAAATCACGCCAAATACCCGCGGGATCGTGATTATCAACCCGAATAATCCAACTGGGTCGGTTTATCCGCGTCATGTATTACAGCAAATCGTTGATTTGGCGAAGAAATATGACTTAATCCTGTTTGCAGACGAAATCTATGACAAGATCGTTTACGATGGCATTGAACATGTGTCAGTAGCTTCACTCGCAGGCAAGCAATTATGTGTATCGTTCAACGGTTTATCTAAGGCCTATCGTATTGCTGGCTATCGCTCAGGCTGGATGGCGATTACTGGTGATAAATCACGGGCAATGGACTACATTGAAGGCCTAGATATGCTGGCTTCAATGCGTCTTTGCGCGAATCACCAAGCACAATATGCAATTCAGACTGCACTCGGTGGCTATCAGTCTATTAATGACCTGATCCGCCCAGGTGGCCGCCTATATGAACAGCGCAATATTGCCTGGGAAATGCTGAACGAGATTCCAGGGGTATCTTGTGTAAAACCTGAAGGTGCGATGTACTGTTTCCCTCGTCTTGATCCTGAAATCTATCCAGTTGAGGATGACGAGAAACTGATGCTTGATCTGTTACGTGCCGAAAAAGTTCTATTGGTTCAAGGTACTGGCTTCAACTGGCCAACACCGGATCACTTCCGTGTGGTATTCCTGCCAGCAGAAAATGAACTGCGTGAAGCGATTACCCGTTTAGGCCGTTTCTTGGCAAAAATGCGTTAATTTATAAAATTAATTCCAAAAAACCGCATTCATGAATGCGGTTTTTTATTGTCTAAAAAGTTCCGCGATAAGCTTTACAGATATTTACAATAGAAGTATGCTATTAATCTAGAGTTTCTTTTTTTAATAAAATCTATTCAGCCTTTTCTCCTTTAGCTTGATGATTCATGCTATTTTTTGAACAAATATAAAAATCCAAGAGTACATGGATGTCCTCAAATACGGTCAAGCTTAGCCTTTTTCTCTGCCTGAGTATGTGCTTAGGCATCGGCATTCTGCGTTTTTCCTATACCGCATTGTTACCTGGTACACGTGAAGCCTTTGCCTGGAGCACGAGCTTTGCCAGTCTTTTGGGTAGTGCCAATCTACTGGGTTATTTAATCGGTGCTTTTGCAGCGATGCGCTTGCCCCAAGACCGAAGCATGAGTACTTATATCCAGCTTGCTGCAATAGCTGGAATGGTTAGCCTATTCTGTTGCGCTTTTTCAGGGTTTTCTGAAATCTGGTATATCAGCTGGCGCGTGATTTCCGGTATTAGTGGTGGCCTGCTGATGATTTTGTCACCAAGTGTCGTGGCTCAGTGCTGTGATTTAAAAGACCGTTTTAAAATCAATTTTATTGGTTTTAGCGGGATTGGATTAGGGGTTTTATTAGCTACCCTGTTTTTGCCTTATCTTGACCAGATTTCCATACGTACGGCCTGGCTGATCTTATGTGGGTTTGCCCTGATGATTTGTATCTGCTTAAGCCTACTGATACCACAATTTAAACCCTATCTAGCTAAACAATCTGTTTCTCATCCTGCGCAAGCACCTTTAAATACAGTCTTTTATAGTTTACTGGCGGTTTATGCCTGTAGTGCATTTGCCTATATTCCGCATTCCCTGTTCTGGATTGACTATCTCAGCCATGAACTAGGATTAAGCTTGTTCTGGATTAACTTTAACTGGATTCTATATGGATTGGGCAGTGCCTTAGGTGCTTTTTCTGCTTATGTTCTTGCAAGAAAATTTGGCAATTTTACTGCCCTGAAGATTCTTTATAGTGTATATATTCTGGCGATTTTCATTGCGACTCTAAATGCTAATCCGTTTCTCACTTTCAGTTCTTCTTTTTTTACCGGAATGTTGAATCCCGCTGTGGTTTTCCTCACTTCTTATACCATTTTGCAGCTGTATGGACTGGCCTATAAAAAGCTTTGGAGCATTGCGACTCTATGTTTTGCTGCTGTTCAGCTGATTGGAGGATTGAGTTTTAGCTCCCTGCAATATCTAGGATTGAACTACCATCAACAGTTTATGCTGGCAGCTTTAGTTTTATTAGCCGGAACTTTGCAATTGGTCTGGAATACACGTTCTTCCAAATATAAGATGGGTGAGCAACCAGTTTCTGTTCAAGAAGAAAAGAATTAAATAAAGATTAAAATCGGTCAATGCCCCAAATCCCAGGGAATAAAACCACGTCATTAAACGTGGTTTTATTCCATTTAATCTTTCTTCAAATCTTTAAGCGGGTTACCAAACTGTTTTAGATATTCAACGCCCAATTGCCGTGAACCCTGATCATTAAGATGATTATCATCCTTAAAACGATACAAAGGCACATCATTCAGCATCGTTTTACATGCCTCCTGATCACAGATGACTTTGGTTGGATCAACGATTTTCAATTGCGGATATTTCAGTTTTGCTTCTGCCAAAATCTGATTGAATTGCTTTAAATGTGCTTCATAACTTTTTCGAGAAACTGTACATGAAGCGTCTCGATGAAGAATCTCTTTACGAATATTACAATCAGATGGAATCCCTTCCCAGTCTAGATGTGGTACATCATTAATTAGCACCACCTGATCACTAGATTGATGGGCAATTTCTAAAGCTTTTATCAAACCTGCTTTAAATATCTCTTCCTCAGTATGATGGACACTATCTTTAAGTTTTACATCATCGTCAAAATACTGCGCATAAGATCCCGCCAGAATAATCATTGGATAATGGGTTTCTTTAAGATGTGCAGTAATAGCATCATTACGTTTTTGGAATTTGGTCAGTTCTTTCCATTGATTCAGCTTTAACTCAAATCGCTGCACACCTGGCAGATAAAAAGTTGAACTTTGCGTTGCATCATAACCACGTAAATCAGCATCCTTTGCCCATTCATCTAGCATTGCAGTATAGGCATTAGCATGCGAATCGCCAATCAACAAGAAATCAATATCTTCTTTAGATTGCCCTAAGACACAATCTTGAGCACTGGGCAAAACATTTGGATCCGCGGTATCCATACAGTTACTGCGAATCACATGAGCATACGTATGTAATGCTTCCTGTTTTGCATATACAGACTGCGGAAAACGCTCCGGGAAACCTTCATGTGTTTTGATGGTTTGGGCGATCGCAATAAAACTGGCTGCAGGTAACAGAAATCCAAGAATAATCACTTTATAATTTGCAGCCATCACAAAGCGTTTCAGGGGTGTTTCAGCCAGTTTATAAGTCAGAAATGCACATATAAATGATAGAAAAACAATAATAATCTGATTTTCCAGATTCAATGGCAGCATATAAATGCCAAAGAACACGATGATTGGCCAGTGCCATAAATACAGAGGATATGAAATTTTGCCAATCCATGTACTAAGACGATTACTTAGCAATAAATTACTTGAAGCTATGGATTGTCCCAGATAAATAATCAGTGCTGTTGCAAGACACGGGATCAATGCCATCAGTCCTGGGAATGGGGTTTGCTGATCAAAATAAATTGCAGTTGCAAATAGAACACTTACCCCAGCCCAGACCAATCCCTGTAATAGTTTTTTTGGCAGATTTGGTTTTGGCAAGCAGCTAATCAATGCACCAATCAACAACTCAAATGCCCGTACCGGCATACTATAATAAGCTTTGGCCGGGTTTTGAGTCAGTTGCTGCTGGGCATATAGAACCAAAGCGACAATGAATACACTGATGACGAGCCAAAGATATTTACGCGAGGTCTTGCTAAGGAATAGCCATAGCAAGAGCGGCCAGAAAATATAAAACTGCTCTTCTACGCCCAGTGACCATAAATGTAATAAAGGCACATTTTCTACATTCGGACTGAAATAATCTCCCACCTCATTTCGCATATACAGATTGGCAATAAGTACAGTCGCATACATGACACTTTTAAAATATTCTGTCAGTTCACCCGGCAACATCACCTGCCAAGCAATCAGACTGACAATTGCCAGTACAGTAAAATATGCAGGTGCCAGACGGATCACCCGTTTCTTATAAAACCGTGCAATTGAAAATTGCTGCAACTCAATATCGCGCGTCAGAATGGTCGTGATGAGATAGCCGGAAATGACAAAGAAAATATCAACACCAATATAGCCGCCAGAAAATAATGACCAGCCCAGGTGATTGAAAATAACCAATGATACTGCAATAGCTCTCAGGCCATCGATATCTGGTCGATAAGCAAAACTCATAAAAACAGGAAAAGCGGGAGATACGCTATTTTATGCTTTTCATTCTTTAGATGGCGATCTTTTACATTTTTTTTACATTCACCTGCACTTATTCCAATTCTTCTACCTTTAAATAAGGATAAGGATTGGTTGCACCTTCCCCACTGAGATAAATCCCATAATGCAAATGTGGTGGTGTATTTTTCGCATTACCGGTATTACCGACATAGGCAATGATTTCACCTGCTTCTACCCAGTCTCCTTCCTGAATATGTTCAGCATAATCCTCCAGATGTGCATAATAATGTTGGCTTAAATTCGGACCAGTAATCCAGATAACTTTACCTCCTAAATTATTGGTTCCAATCTTGCGGACGATCCCTTGGGTCGCACTGACTACCGGTGTACCTCGTTGAGCAAAAATATCGGTTCCTTCGTGTTTACGTCCCTCACTGCGCGCTCCACCCCAAGTATCCTGAATCTGGCGAGGTTTTACTCCTTGTACAGGAATTTCTACCGGTCTAATCAGCTCAGATTTTTTTAATTGCCAGTACAGATACGGGCTTTTCCAGCCCGCTGGCTCACCTGATGGCGGTGGCTGACAGGCAGTAAGTAATATACTTAAGGAAAATATTAAAAGCAGGATTTTGGGAATTTTCACAATAGCTCGCATTGCCGTTTAATGAGTGGTTCGTTTTATCTTAAGGAATACAGAAAAATTTAAAGTCAAAATCCTGTTATTTTTAGTGATGTTTTTTCCAGATTATTTGTCGGAAACAGTCTTAAAAATAACAAAACCCTCAGCTGAGGGTTTTGTTGAATCAGGTCTAAATTTTATTTACGCTTTTTCGCACGTGATGGTTTAGAGGGTTGTTGCTGTTGCTGTTGTTGCTCTTCATTTTGAGCACTGTCCTTTTTATCCTTTTGCTGAACCTGCTTGTGTTTTGCTCTTGATTTAGCCATAGAATAAACTCCTTTGGAGAACTGTCTCTATCACTGGAAGTTGCATTAATCACTCTAACCTTTATATAAAATAAGCCAATCGCTGAGCTGTATCCAAATACGTCAATGTAAAAGCATCTTTAGTTAAGTCATTCAATTCTGATTAGATCTTTATTCGAGGTATTTACGTCGCTTACATAGCGTTGCATGTTGATACCTGTTTTAACTCTGAATATAAATATGGTTTTCTGAATAAAACCCTTCAAAAATCTAACAATAGATGTGGATCCAACGTGATGATCCAAATTTAGCATTGATGTATCAACGTTCACAAAGTTTCCAGTTCAGAATCGAACTAACGCAGTAATAGTATATTTAGTACGAGAGGCTATAAAATGTATGCCACAGTTTTCGCAGTCAAGGAATAACTGGATGATAAGGTAGATTGAATATTAGATCTGTATTCAGAGTCATCTTGTCACAATTTTGAAGTTTAACAATTTATTAATTTTGATTGTGCTACTACTTGCATAGAATCTGCTAAGGTTCAAATATTCTTAGCTCTATAATATTTTTTATTGTTCCTATTTGAACTATTTTTTAATCCATATTATTTTATTCAATAAATGGTAATATTTTCTTTAAAGGAATTAAATTCTAAGGTTATAAAATTTATATCTTCCAAGTTATAAATTTAAGAACATTTAATGTTTTCAATTTCTAAAACATTTCTTTAATTAATTCTACAAAATAATTCATAAGATAATTGTTCTTACATAAGGTGAAAGGGTTTTCACGCTAAGCCCGAATATCTTACATAAGCAGACACCGCTCATACATGCCCAGAGAGTTTTATCCCCTACACTGAAATCAAGTTTTAGAAAATTAGAGGATTTCATATGAAACAGTTTTCGAAAATTCTAATACTCATTATGATAGGCCTTTATGGTACTTCTACTATTGCAGCAGATGCTATTCCTTTGGAAGCTAAAGCCGCCGCAGAAGCACAAAAAGCTGCACTAGAATATTCTGAAAATCAGAAGAGTGACTCAGACTAAAAACAAAATAAAGCCCACGAAGGGCTTTATTTACATACGGGAATCATTAGAAAAAAGTTATTTTAATAACTCAATGATTGTCCTACTCCATAAACCATCAAGGTAATAAGGAATACGACCAATGCGGAGACAGCTAATTCTGCTTTAGTCATGTGTTTTACCCTCATGGAGAGTTGTATATTATTTATACACTACATAAGCATAAAACCAAATAACAAAATATTACATAATCTTGAATATTTAAACTAAAGTAAAACACAATATAAGAGAGTAAAACTATAAATTAAACCTTAATTATCAATCAATATATTTTTAATTATCAATTACTTAAAAAATTTTATTTAAAAAATTAATAGATTATTTCTTTGAAATCATAAAATAATCTTTGTTTATAAAAAATTTTTCTATGTAATATATTGCCATTCCAAAATTTAAGCTTCTGAACTTAATGTCTTTTTAAGTCATTTCATAGGTTTTAATTTACTATTTCATAATTTATTTTCCTTATTTGATATCAAATTGAAACTAAACATCAGATCTATATTTTTAAATAATCAACGACTGCTAATTTATTTTCAATAAAATTCTCTTTTTCCGTAAAGATATTTTTTATTATTTTTAAAACCTCAATATATAAATTTAAAGATCCTAAATAGAAGGATCTTTAAATTTTAAATTACTACATAGATTTGAGTACTTCTAACTCAAAATCAAGCTCCATCATCTTTTCCAGATTTGGTACAATCGCATTCACCCAAATGCCACTATTCCAGACTTTCAGAATTCCATTTTCTTCCTTATAGAATGCACCGTCCTGAGCTGATATATGATGAATAACCTGGGTTCCTTCTGGTATATTTCTCATACAAACCTCCACACATTTGGTTTATTTTTTAATTTAGCAGAAGATTTGAATTTTTCGTTTACATTGCTTTATAGAGTTGTATTAATTGACTATTTAATAGATTAATCATGTAACTTTCATTTTGATATAAATTTTCTTACTCATCTTATCTAAAAATATTTAAATGATAAAAATAAAAAATCCCAACAGGATATGTTGAGATTCTCTATTTATAATTAGCTTAAGCTAACGGTAAATATGAATAATGCTCAGGCTATAAAATCTCGTAAAATGTGTTGATTTATCACTTCATCAAAACTTAGATTTGAAAGATTTTGCTTGTTATGTTTGATGCTTTTATAACAATAACTCGCTGCAATACCCATACTAATTAAAGTCAACAATTTCATTGTTCACCTCAAAATTAAAAATATTAGAAACTGTGAAATTAAAATATCAGCTTGCTTTGTAGTGGTCTAAGCCAGTTTGGAAAGCTTTTGTATGGTATGTAAATCCGTTAAGACCATTTCAGCTCTATAAAAATCATTGTCAATTTTTTGCTTAGCCTTGAATTGTCTGATCTTCCCTTAACTGACTCGACAAGTTCAGTAGAAAATGAAGATCATTGAGGATTAACATTCTTAAACGGAAGATCATATTTGAATACAAAAAGTACATCATTTTAAAGCGGCATGGTCGCAATCAGATTAGATACAAAACATAAATTCAAGGAAGATAAATCAGAATCTGCTATGATAGCTTCCACTTAGTGGACTCTTTTATGTCTTCCCTTATCTCCTACTTATAAGTAAAGGAGTATCACAATGGGCAACATGACTGCCACACCAGAATTATTTTATATATTTTAGTAGGTTAAAGTGAAAATTGTCATTCTTAACAAGCCTTATGACGTCCTCTCCCAATTTCGTCCAGATGAAAAACATCAGACTATGGCGGATTTCGTAGACGATCCGGATCTGCGTATTGCCGGTCGTCTGGACATGGATTCTGAAGGTTTGATGTTCCTGACCGATCATGGCGGTTTAAACCAATATATTACCAATCCAGCCAGCAAAAAATTCAAAACTTATCTGGTTCAGGTCGATGGGGATATAACCGAAGAAGCTCTAGAACAGCTTCGTAAGGGTGTTGAACTGAATGACGGTATTACGCTGCCAGCCAAAGCAATTAAAGTCATTGAACCGGAATGGTTATGGGAGCGCAATCCTCCTGTACGTTTCCGTGCTTCTGTTCCAACTTCATGGGTCGAAATTTCAATCTGTGAAGGCCGTAACCGTCAGGTACGTCGTATGACTGCAGCCGTTGGTTTTCCTACCTTACGTTTGATCCGTACCAAAATCGGTTCAATTGATCTGGTTCAATTAGGTTTACAGCCAGGTGAAACTAAAGAAATTGAACCCCTACTTTATCCAGACTTTAAAGATGTGCCTGCTCAAGAACCTTACCGCTCGCGCTCTTATGTGAAAAAACCGGGTGGTACCGGTGGTAAACCAATTAACAAGAAAGTAACGAAAGACGGCACCAAGAAAAAAACCGGCACACCGCGTATCTGGCAAATGGAAGAAGGTGAAAAACCACGTCGCAAGACCAATGGTACCACCCGTCCAAATACCAAGAGTCGTGGCCGTCGTACACGTTAAGCCACTGCTTAGATCGGGAAGATCAAACTAAAGACCACCCCTTGAGAATGGTTATTCACCTGAACTTCCCCCTGATGCAACTGCATAATGGACTGCACAATCGCCAAGCCCAAACCACCCGTTTGGGCTTTTTGATGCCGGCTGCTATCAACTTGATAAAAGCGTTCAAACAGATGGGCTAAATGCTGCTCGGGGATCTGTACACCTGCTGTCAGCACATCAATCCGACAGCTATTTTCTGTAGTCATCGCCGTGATTCTGATCTCGCCATTTTCCTTTCCATACTGCACTGCGTTGCTGAGTAAATTGGCAAGCGCACGTTGCAGATGTTCCGGATGCGCAGCTATATTCAGTTGAGCCGGAATATCCGTATAAATAGATATATTTTTTTCTTCTGCCAGAAACTCAAAATATGCCAGCAAATCTTCTATGATCTGGCTAAGTTCTAGTGTCTGTTTTTCTATCTGATAGTGGCCATGTTCAACTCGGGCGATAAATAGCATGTTTTCAATCATCTGAGTTAGACGTTCATACTCTTCCAGATGGGAATACAGCAAATTTTCTAATTCATCGCGACTGCGTGACTTCGACAAGGCAATCTGGGTTTGCCCCATCAAGTTATTCAGGGGCGTTCGTAATTCATGGGAAATATCTTCAGAAAATCGGGCCAACTGTTCATAGCCTTGCTGTATTCGGTCCAGCATGGCATTCATGGCCTCGGTTAGTTGCTGCACCTCAATAGTTCGGGATGGCAACTCGATACGCTGATCCAGCTGCTGCACATTAATTTGCTGAGTGGCGTAAATTAATTGGCGCATGGATCGCAGTAGATAGTGTCCCATCAGCCAGGCTAACAAAGTAGATAAAATAATACCAAGCAGAGTGTAGATCACTAATTTTATCAGGTAATGTTTTAAAACCTGTTGCCCTGCTGCGAGCTGCTTACCGGTAATCAGTTGATAAGACTGTCCATTAAAGTCCACTTGCTTAAATGCCAAACGGGTCGTGGGTTGTTCAATCTTATTATTTTGATAATTCAGCTTGGTGTGATAATCCAATAGAGGAATAGCGATATTTAAAGGATTAATGTCAATCAAGGTATTCTGAGCATTTTTAAGAATCAGTAAGTTATCTTCCTGTCCAAGCATATTCTCATAAAGCTCCGGATGCTCGATCAGCACCTGAAAGCTTTGCTGATCAGCCAGAAATATTTCTATTCTGGAAATCCGCAAGGCCAAAGCTTCATCCTGCTGTTGTTGCACCATCTGCTGCATATTGTGATAGGACAACCCGCCGATACTTAAAAAAACGATACAGGAAATAAGGCCAAAAGCGATGCCGAGACGTGTGCCTAAATGCATTTTCATGCGTGCACATCCAGTTTATAACCCATACCACGTACAGTATGAATAAGTTTTGGACTGAAATGATCATCAATTTTAGAACGTAATCGGCGTACAGCAACATCAACGACATTGGTGTCGGTATTAAAATTAATATTCCAGACCAGTGAAGCAATTTGTGTCCGGGTTAAAACTTCGGACTGGTGTTCCATCAGCAACTGTAAAAGCGCAAACTCCTTTTGGGTAAGCTCAATTTTTTGCTGGTCTCGAAATACTTCCCGGGTTAAACGATTCAGCTCTAAATTGGCCACCTGATACATTTCATGTTCAACTTTTGGTACACGGCGCAGTAGGCTTTTAATTCGGGCCAAAAGTTCGATATAAGAGAAAGGCTTGGTTAAGTAGTCATCTGCACCCAGTTCCAACCCTTTGACCCGGTCAAGCACATGATCTTTGGCAGTCAGCATGAGTACGGGGACTTTAGAGAAAGTACGCAAGGTTTTGAGGACTTGCCAGCCGTCTAGGTCGGGCAGCATCACATCCAGCAATACCAGATCAATCGGTTGCTGTTCCAGCACCGATAAGGCATGCAGGCCATTACCCACTTGTGTAGTCTGGTAGCCGGATTCATTTAAGCCTGTAGCCAAGAAGCCGGCAATTTTGGTTTCATCTTCTACAATTAAAATATGCATGGGCTGAGTTTAATCAATTTCATACGGCGCAAAGATTACAAATTGGTAATCTGATTGTCATCCATGAGCTTCCATTCTTTGATTATGATCTTCTCAATTTCTATATGACTGAACATTATCATGAGAAGTAGATTAAATCAGAGAAAAATATTTTTATATCTAGCGAGTTTAGCAATGGTTAGCTTAAGCCATGCTGAATTAAAAACGGCCTATATTATGGACTTGAGTACAGCAAATCAGCTTACTGAGAACGTCATGCAAGCTTGTCAGAAAGCCAGCAAACCCGCTGCAGTCACAGTACTGGATCAAGGCGGCAATGTCTTGGCCAGTCAACGGCATGAATCTGTCGGAATTCACAATTTAACTGC
Organism: Acinetobacter sp. YH12235; assembly: GCF_013417705.1. Classification (NCBI taxonomy): domain Bacteria; kingdom Pseudomonadati; phylum Pseudomonadota; class Gammaproteobacteria; order Moraxellales; family Moraxellaceae; genus Acinetobacter; species Acinetobacter sp. YH12235. The sequence continues at coordinate 39,896 of NZ_VPDL01000012.1, forward strand.
ATCACAGCGTAAAGCCTTTACTGCATACTCGACTAAGACCAGTACATTGGATTTCATGCGTCATGCACAAAAGAACCCGGATGCACAAAATTTAAATACCCTGGATGAATTGTTATTATTGGGCGGCGGGGTACCTGTGGTTTATAAAAACCAGCTCATTGGCGCTGTTGGCGTTGCAGGCTCTGGTGGCTCTGAACAGGATCATCAATGTGCCGCACAAGGCATTCAACATACTTTAAAACAACTTTAATTTTATCTATCTATTGAATAGGAACAGACCTATGAAAAAAATTATTTTTGGTGCTCTTCTAGCGGCGACAGCAAGCTTTTCTTTTGCACAGAATCCTTTAAGTGTGCATGTGCTGAATCAGGAAACTGGTCTGCCTTCCGCCAATGTCGCGGTGATTCTGGAAGCTCAGCAAGGTGACAAGTGGATAAAACTGAATGAGTTAAAAACAGATGCCAATGGCCGTATCAAAGAGTTTTATCCTAAAGATACAGCTTTACAGAAAGGCATCTATAAAGTGACCTTCAAAACCGGTGACTGGTTTAAGGCCAATAATCAACGCACCTTCTTCCCTGAAGTACCTGTGGTATTTACGATTGACGGTGCTTTGGAGCACTATCATATTCCCTTATTACTGAGCTCTTATGGTTATTCAACCTATCGTGGTAACTAATTCTTAATCCCTAAAAGCGTCATTTTCATGGCGCTTTATTTTGATAAGTAAAATGGCTGCATTTCATCATTCATCTGGCTTTCGCTTGTTATTTATCTCCTAGAGTGCTATTTATGATTCATATAATTAATATTTTTAAAATAAGTGTATCTAAAAAAGGAGTTTTGCAATGGATCAGCAAGTGAACCAGATGTTTAATCAGGACCGGTTAATTCAGTATCTCGGTGCGCATCTAATTTCTTATAACCACAATCATGCGAAGATTGAACTTAAAGTGTCTGAACAACATTTACAGGGGCATCAGACCTGTAACGGCGCTGTGATTTTTGCATTAGCTGATGCTGCATTTGCCATTGCCTGCAATACCGGCGAACATCCAGCAGTCGGCCAACATTGTGGTATTCATTATCTGAAACCGGCACTGCTCGGTGATACCCTTACCGCCATAGCTGAACATAAAGCCAGTAGCGGTCGCAGTGGGATTTACGATATTCAGATCCTGAATCAGGAAGATCAAATCGTGGCTGAATTCCGTGGAACCTCACGACTGATCGTTAAATAATTATTCTAAAACTTAATGCAATAAAAAAACCGGTGCATCAACACCGGTTTTTTAAAACAGCAAATGCTAAATTAAGCTTTCAACCATTTCTCAGCTTTAGTTTGATCTTCAACTTTCAATTCAACTTCAGTCAGTTCAGAACCACCATTTTGAACGTCAAAAGTCATCAGCTCATCACGACGGAATGCATGGACAGTATACGTACCTTCCTGTTTCGCATATTTCTCGACAAGTTTCGTCGTTGCTTTAAGCCCATCAATCGCCACAATCACATCATTCGCTGAAAGGCCCGCTTTCACCCCTGCTCCATCACGACGTGCAGACTGAACCAGCACACCTTCAGGCTTATCTACAAGTTTCAAACCAAATGGTAATGACTTGTCATTTTTCAGCGTATAGCTCACGCCAAATTCAGGTAATAACTGATCTAATGGCAATTCATCAGTAGTATTGATCAGGTGATTAATCTGTTCTAACCAGTTATCACCAGTCAATTCCTGACACAATTCGAAAATAGTGCGTTCATTGACCTGAATGCCATTTTGCGTATTTTCATATAGCTTACGCATCAAAGCGTCCAGACTTGAGCCACGCAGACGTAAACCTAGATCCAGACAAAGTGCAACTAAACAGCCTTTATTGTAGTAGCTGGTACCGGCATTATTTGAGTTTTCATCCTGACGATAGAATTTTACCCAGGCATCAAAGCTAGACTCAGATACTGACTGAATAAAACGTCCCGGGTTTTGCAAATAACGGTCAATCTGCGCTTTGAGCAATGCAATATAAGATTCCTGATTAATCACGCCACTACGGAGCAGAATCAGGTCATCATAATACGACGTAAACCCTTCAAAGATCCAAAGCAAAGAGGTATAGCCTTCTTTATTTAGATCATAATTCACGAAGTTTTCTGGACGAATAAATTTCACTAACCATGAATGGAAATACTCATGACTACATAGGCCAAGGAAACGCTGATAATCTTTCGATGGCTCTTCAGGCTCATCTACTTTAGGGAAATCATCACGCGGTGTAATCAGACTGGTTGAGTTTGGATGCTCCAAACCGCCATAGCTGTTACCGGTTGCTATGGTCATAAAGGTATAATCATTGAATGGCGCAGAACCGAACATGGAAATTTCTGTCGCACAGATTTTCTCAATGTCCTGCTTCATACGCTGTTCATTCATCGCATGTTTGCCTGACACTACAAACTCATGCGGAATGCCATTGGCTTCAAAACTGAAACGGGTCTGCTCCGCCAGTTCAAACGGCGCATCAATCAGTTCAGCATAGTTTTTAGCTTTTAAGGTATAACGACCTTTGACCAGACTTTTAGCCTGCATACCTGTCGCAAGCTGGAAATGTTTTAGCTCATCCGGCAAGAATACTTCTACTTCAATTTCTTTATGTTCCTGACCTTCCAGCCCTAAACATGCACAAGCCGGGTTCACATAAAGACGGTTTTGATCCACATATGCACCACGAACAGACAGGTCATACGCATAGACATCATATTCCACCGTAATCAGTTCATGATCCGTATTGAATAAACGCCATTTATTCTTTTCAAACTTCTGGATTTGTAGCTGGCGTCCGTCCTCATCATAAGCCTTGACCGCTTCAATATGCTTTGAGAACTCACGAATCAGGTAACTGCCCGGAATCCAGGTCGGTAAAGAAAGGACTTGCGTTGGATCTGCTAAAAAGCGAAGAGTTACGTGAATAAGGTGCTGACGATAATCGTCAAATTCGATTTGATAATGCAACATAATGGGCGATATAAAATACAAATAAATGAGTTATAGCTTAGCTTAGCATTTTTTAGGCCAGTATTGCTTAGCTGTCGCATTTGTCTACATTTCTGACTAGCTATCCTTAAAAAAAAGGCATAGCATGCGTGAAAATTAAATCGTTCATCGACCGGTTGGTTATTAAGGAACACCTTTGAAATACATCATCTCACTGCTTGCAGTTCTCAGCCTGTTTGTGCCTGCAATTTCATATGCTGCCCTTCTGAATATTTTGCCTGAAAGCGTTGAAGCAGAAGCCTGGACCATTCTTGACTCACAGTCAGGCCAAGTCATTGCCGAACACAATGCCGACGTTCAACGTGCTCCAGCTTCCCTCACCAAAATGATGGTCGCTTATATTGCATTGAAAGAAATTCAGGCGGGTAAATTAGATAAAAGTGAAGTATTAACTGCAACACCGATTGTGAAAACAGTGATGTGGGATGAGTCACAAATGTACCTGAAAGAAGGTGAGCAGATTTCGATTGATCAACTTCTGGCAGGTCTGATTATCATGTCGGCGAATGATGCTGCTGTGACATTGGCAGAAAAAATTTCAGGTGATATTCCGAGCTTTGTCGAGCGAATGAATCGGGAAGCAAAAGCTTTAGGTATGGTTCATACCCATTTCCAGAATCCGGCCGGTATTACCATGCCTGAGCACTATTCTACTGCAGCGGATCTGGCGCGTTTGTCGGCAGCTGTAGTCAATCAGACTCCGGACTATCTGTATTATTCCAAACAGCCAAGTTTTAGCTATAACAACCATTTCCACCGTGCCACTAACCGTGTGTTGCAAGTGGACTCAAGCGTCGATGGTTTAAAAACTGGCTTTACTCGTGCAGCCGGCTATAACCTGGCGCTCACCGCCAATCGTCCAACTTATGATATGGAACTGCCCCACCGTCGTTTGATCGTGGTAGTTCTAGGTACCAAAAGTGCTGCCAAACGCGCTGAAGTGTCGCATAAGTTGATGAATCTGGCGTATACCTATACCCGTAATGAAGTCGCCATTAAAGACAAACAGCTACTCGCTGAATTACCGGTGATCAAATCGACTTTGAAAATGTTTAAGGTTCAGACTAAACAGCCGCAGATTATTACGACATCTTTATATGATCAGAATTATGCCATTGACCTGAACCAGTTCGATCAAAACCATCAACGGGTAATGTTGAATACAGGTGATGGTGTAATGCAAAGCATTGAACCGCTCCATGAAACCCAGACCCATATTAATGTAGAAATGACTGCTTCTGAGTTGATTGCACCTATGGCCAAAGTGATGCCATTAGCGACGATTCATGTGTATCAGAATAATCAGCTTATTCGTACCATCCAGATTGAAGATATGGTGGAACTTGAAGAAGCCGGTTTCTTCCAGAAATTCCTGAGCTGGTTATCTAGCTTCTTTGGCATCTTTGCAGAAAATGCACCAAGTGCCAAACTCTATCCAATCCAGAAATAAACGCTGAATACAGTTAGAAGGCCCTCATTTGTCTTCTAACTCCCACCATAGATTTCTTCTCTTCTCTCGTCGATTTTACCTCTTCTGCCATAATTGCTACGTTTTGTAATTTGTATAACAATTCTAATCAAGACGGCCTGCTGCCCATGCCATAGTATATTTGGTCTAAATTTCTCTTATTTTTATTAGAAAAATAAATAGGTTAATAATATATGACAGCACATCGAATCGTAATTGTAGGTGGTGGCGCAGGTGGATTGGAGCTAGCTACTCAACTGGGCGAAACCTTAGGCAAAAGTGGCCAAGCGCATATTACGCTGGTAGATCAGAAACTGACACATATCTGGAAACCCTTATTGCATGAAATTGCTGCAGGTACACTTAATCCGCATGCAGAAGAAACCAATTATTTTAGTCATGCTGCAGCTCATCATTATCACTTTGTGCTGGGAACATTTGTTGATCTGGATCGTAAGGCTAAAGAAATTGTTCTGGAAACAGATTACTTTTCTAAAAAATCCCAGCCTAAACAGAAGAAACACATCAGCTATGACACGCTGGTGCTGGCATTAGGTTCCACTTCCAATGATTTTAATACGGAAGGTGTTGCCCAATACTGTCATTTTCTCGACAGCCGCCAGCAGGCCGATGTCTTTCAGCAGGATCTGCTACATCTTTATCTCAATGCTCAAAATCAAACCTCTTCCCGTGAGCTTAAAATTGCCATTATTGGAGCCGGTGCAACTGGTGTAGAACTGGCTGCCGAGCTGGTGATCGCCAAACAAAACTTTTTTAAATATGGTCTGAACAAGATTGATCCAAATAAAGTCAAAATCACTTTGATTGAAGCCGCTGATCGGATCTTACCTGCACTGTCTGAGAAAATGGCTGAACACACCATGGAGCAACTCGATCGTCTAGGTATTGAGGTATTAACCAGTCATAGGGTCGCTAAAGTCGATGAAGACCAGATTTATTTTGCTGATGGTTCAAGCCTCGAAGCAGAAATTAAAGTCTGGGCTGCTGGAATTAAAGCACCAGAAGTTCTGGCAAAACTTAAAGAACTGGAAAAAGACAACATTAATCGCCTAAAAGTTTATGCAACTCTGCAAACTTTGTCAGACCCGGATATTTTCGTTTTTGGTGATTGTGCTCACTGTCAGCCTGAAGCAGATCAACCGGTTTTAGGCCCCCGTGCACAGGTCGCCAGCCAGCAGGCCGCTTTTCTGGTCAGAGCCTTAAAAGCACGCATTAATGGTGAAAGCTATTTACCGATGTTCAAGTTTTCTGACAAAGGCTCATTAGTGTCTTTAAGTCAAAACAGTGCTGTCGGTGAATTATTGGGTCAGGTCAATGTTCAAGGCTTTGTCGCGAAATCCATGTATGTATCCCTGTACCGGATTCATCAGGCCACCATTCATGGCTATACCCATGCTGGCCTGTTAACTGCCAAAGACTTTGTTACACGAAAAATTGCACCCAAGCTGAAATTGCATTGAAATTGTAAATATTGTCCTCATATATGAAAAAATCGTCATTAAACATGTCAAATTGCATTTTTTTGCTATTTTTAGTCTACAAAAATACAATTTCACTTTATGATGTACCCTTAAAAAATTGAATGGATCAATTAATATGACTGCTATTGCAAATAACCTCGTGGTTTCTTTCCACTACACATTGACTAACGCAGAGGGTGAAACTCTCGACAAATCTCAAGGTGAACCACTTGCCTATTTGCACGGTGCAGGTAACATCATCCCTGGTTTAGAAAAAGCTTTAGAAGGCAAAACTGTTGGTGAAAAATTCACTGTAAATGTTCCTGCTGCTGAAGGCTATGGCGAATATAACCCAGAGCTAGTGCAAGAAGTGCCTAAACAAATGTTCCAAGGCGTAGACAACATCCAGGCAGGCATGCAGTTCCAAGCACAAACTGATGACGGCGTTCAAATCGTAACTGTTAAAGCAGTTGAAGGTGACAACGTAGTTGTTGATGCTAACTTCCCGCTTGCTGGTCAAGATTTAACTTTCGAAGTTGAAATCGTGTCTATCCGTGAACCTTCTCAAGAAGAACTTGATCACGGTCACGTACACGGTGCGGGTGGTCACCACCACTAAGACTTCCCGGTCTTTAGCACAAAAAGGCAAAGTGAAAACTTTGCCTTTTTTATTGCCTTAAGATTTTAAATATAAAAAAGCAGGACTACTGCCCTGCTTTTCATCATTAAAATCGCGAATCCCTCAAATTATGCAATCTTAACGTTTGTTATAGATCTGCATTGCTGCTGGCAGATTTTGACGCATTGCTGCGATACGCTGACTGTTCGATGGGTGAGTAGACAGGAAAGTCGCGCCAGTGCTACCACCTTCAAGCTTGTTCATTTTTTCCCAAAGAGTAATCGCTGCATTCGGGTTATAGCCAGCACGCGCCATGAGAGTTAAACCGCCCTGATCAGCACGGCTTTCCAGGTTACGTGAGTAAGGCAAGCCGATACCAATCTGGCTACCCAATTGTGCCACTGCAGCACCACCTTGTCCTACGCCCGCTGCATTTAAACCAATACCCAATGCCAGATCAGTCAGGGCTTGTGCACCAAGTTTCTGTTTCGCATGCTCTTCCAGGGCATGGACCATTTCATGACCCATAATGGCTGCAATTTCAGCATCGGTCAGATTCAGCTTGTTCACGATACCGGTATAGAACACCACTTTACCACCAGGTGCCACAAAAGCGTTGACCTGATCAGATTTCAATACGGCCAACTGCCATTGGAATGCAGTACCCGTCTGGTTCAGCTGGTTGGCATAAGGTTTTAAACGGTTAAAAACAGCATTAATACGACTGTATGTCGCTGAACTGGTATCCAGCTGGCCTTTCGCTTTAGCGTCTGCCACCATGGCATTGTAGCTTTGGCTGGCTGAAGCATTTAAAGTCGCAGTATCTGCACCTGCAATATCGGCAATAGTTGTACAACCAGACAAAGTAATGGCTGCGGCTGCACCCATACCTAACAAGAATTTATTTTTCATTATAGTGACTCCACCATAAGCAAAAGGTTAATTTACATTGTAAAAAATTATAAGTTAAAGGCCGGATCAACTAAATGTACAATTACTTCATCTTGTTATATTTTATGTAATTTTAACCCCAATACTGTATCGCAAGCCAATAAATCAGACAGACAATATTTAAACCTAAATATAAATAACACAAAGGTTTAATTTTTTCTTCTAAAATTTCACTTTTACGCTTAAAAAATAGAAAAGCATTCTGTAACAAGATGACCGGTACCAATACACAGGCAATGATCACACTCAAGCCAATAAATGCACCGTAAATAATGTCAGGATCCCGAGTTTGGGCACGGATAATCAGCATCGCAATGGTCGGTGCGCCACCCATCGCGAATAACAAGGAATAGAACATCGTTCCCGAGATATTTTTATGCATCCTGCATACTCATATTTTATTTTGTTTTATTCTAGCAAGCGCCATGCCACTGCACAGCACTTGCCGTTAAGACTTTAGTCCTGAGTTTCGAAATTATTTCTTAGCCTTATATACCGTCATCGCTTCAGGCATCAGCTGTTGCAAGGCTGCAATTCGGTCATCATTCGTTGGATGCGTAGAAGTAAATTTATTCAGGACGCTATTGCCACGGCTGTCTTGTGCATTCATTTTTTGCCACAACGTAATCGCTGCATTCGGGTTATAGCCTGCTCGTGCCATCAGCATGAGCCCGCCTTTATCGGCACGGCTTTCCAGATTACGTGAGAATGGCAAGCCCACACCAAATTGAGCACCCATATCCAGCAGTAGCCCGCCATAACCACCAGCGGACTGCCCGACGTACTTGCTACCGATACTTACTGCCAGATCAGTCAGTGCTTGCGCTCCTACCTTATTCTTAGAATGTTCCTCAAGCGCATGCACCATTTCATGTCCCATGATGGCAGCAACTTCATCGTCTGTAAGTTTTAGTGTGTCGACAATACCCGTATAGAACACCACCTTGCCACCTGGTGCGACATAGGCATTAATCTCGTTAGATTTGATCACAGCCACTTGCCAGTCAAACTTCTGCCCAGTCTGATTCAGTTGATCCGCATACGGCTTCATTTTCAGGAAAACCCGATTTACTTTTTTATAGGTGGCAGAAGTCGTATCCAGAATCTGTTTCTGCTTGGCCTCTGTCAGCATCTGATTATAGCTTTGTGCTGCACTCAGATTTAATGTAGCTGAATCAGCTCCCATCAAATCTGCAACCGTAGTACACCCCGTTAATGTGGTCGCAATGACCATCCCCGCCAATAAATTTTTATATTTCATGACCTTCTCAAATATATAAGGTCAAAACATCATAAAGAATCCAAACAGGTTTTCAATCATTTTTATAAGCTTTTCCAAATAAAAAACCCTGTGAAATCACAGGGTTTTTATCATTTTCAGCTTAAAGGATTAAGCATCAAACGGATGGCGAAGAATAATGGTTTCTTCACGGTCTGGACCAGTTGAAATGATGTCGATTGGACATTCAATCAATTGTTCAAGACGTTTCACATAGTTAATTGCCGCTTGTGGCAATTGATCTAGTGATTTCGCACCGAAAGTAGATTCTTTCCAGCCTGGCATAGTCTCGTAAATTGGTTTTAAAGTTTCAAATGCAAGCGCATCAGAAGAACCAACACAGCCAGAATCAGCAGCTTCGTAACCTACACAGATTTTCACTTCTTCCAAACCGTCAAGAACGTCAAGTTTAGTCAAGCAAATACCAGACAGTGAGTTCACTTCTACTGAACGACGCAGGATTTCAGCATCGAACCAGCCACAACGACGTTGACGGCCAGTAGACGCACCAAATTCTGAACCTACAGTACCCAGGTGTTTACCAATTGCATCACCTGTATCTGTTGCAGCGTCATACACCAACTCAGTTGGGAATGGACCTGAACCTACACGAGTAGTATACGCTTTAGTAATACCAAGAACGTAGTCAAGGTGTAATGGACCAAGACCTGAACCTGAGCTTACGCCACCAGCAGTCGTGTTTGAAGAAGTCACGTACGGATATGTACCGTGGTCAACGTCAAGCAATGAACCTTGTGCACCTTCGAACATGATTTTCTTGCCAGCTTTACGGTAAGCGTGAAGTTCACCAGTCACGTCCATAACCATAGGCTCGATCACTTTGCGCCATTCGTCGCAAAGCGCAAGTACGTCTTCAACTTTAACTGCTTCAACACCGAAGAATTGAGTCAATTGGAAGTTGTGGTATTCAAGCAATTCTTCAAGCTGAGCTTTCAGATGTTCGCCACCACGTACCAGGTCAGCAACACGGATTGCACGACGCGCTACTTTATCTTCATAAGCAGGACCAATCCCACGACCAGTTGTACCGATTTTCGCATTACCACGTTTTTTCTCACGAGCTTGGTCAAGTGCGATGTGGTGTGGAAGAATCAATGGACAGTTTGGAGAAATGCGTAGACGTTCACGTACTGGCACGCCTTCTTTTTCAAGAATATCCATCTCTTTGATGAGCGCTTCAGGTGAAAGAACCACACCATTACCAATTAAGCACAATACGTTTTCACGTAAAATACCTGATGGAATGAGGTGTAATACAGTTTTCTTACCACCAACCACGAGAGTATGACCTGCGTTATGTCCGCCTTGATAACGAACTACTGCAGCCGCTTGATCTGTGAGCAGGTCGACGATCTTACCCTTACCTTCGTCGCCCCATTGGGTACCAAGTACCACAACATTCTTGCCCATAATAGCCTCATTACATCATGCTGTTAAAGTTGAAAGTCCCACTCAGCGACATGAACACTGAGTAAAACAATTAAAGCGATTAAATCGTTTTGATGGTCCACTCACCGTCCACATTCACCAGCTGGTGAGTTGCATACGGTACTGAGTTTAAATCATCATTACCTAATAACTGAATTACACTTAAGCCTTGTGCACGGGTTGCCTGAATCGCATTTAACAGCGCAGCATCTGTACCCTTAGGTGCTACCACAACTTTAGCTGTAGCAAACTTGCCTGCACTTAAAGCATATAAGTCACAAGAGAAACCAGTTGCCGGACGTGCACGACCAAAATGCTCACCAATGCCATCATAACGGCCACCTTGTGCCAGTGCCGCAGCACGGTTTGGTGCATAAACTGCATACATCAGGCCGGTGTGATAATGGTATGAACGTAACTCGACGACATCAATCCCAATATGCAGATTCGGCCAGCGCACCTGAACTTCATTTTTGGTGGTTTGCAGTGCATCAAATGCCTGTTTGAAGGCTGGATTTTCTAATACTTCAGCACTTAAATTCGTTTTTAAGGCATCCAGATCACTTGCAAAGCGGCCAAGCGTATAGAAGTCTGAACCAAACTTAAGATTTGCAGTAAATTCAGCTAATTCTGGCAACGCTTTACGTTGATAAAGATCAGACAATTGGCGTTCGGTTGCCTTACTTAAACCCGCTTGTGCAATCAGACTACGGAACAGCCCCACATGACCTAAATCAAGGTGGATACCGTCGGCCAGACCTGCTTCCTGAATCAGGCTGATCATCAAGTCAACCATTTCCACGTCAGCGTCAATGCTGTCTGAACCAAATAATTCTGCACCTAACTGCAATGGTGCACGTGTGGTATTAAATCCTTGAGGTTTCGTATGTAAAACCGTACCCGCATAACAATAACGAGCCACACCTTCCACTGGATGTACATGCGCATCGATACGAGCCACTTGTGGTGTCATATCGGCACGCACACCAAGCAAGCGGCCAGACAGCTGGTCGATCACTTTAAAAGTGGCTAAGTCTAAATCCTGATTCGATTCTGAGAGAGAAGATAGAGATTCAATGTATTCAATAAATGGCGTGTACACCAGCTGATAACCTCGAGATGCGAGGAAATCCAGTGATTGACGGCGCAGGCTTTCGATGACTTGCGCTTGTTCTGGTAATACATCAGCTACACCATCAGGTAATAACCATGTCTCTGAAATGGGCATGTTGTAAACCTAAATTCTTGTCAGCGCGGAATAAACCGCATAAAAAAATCGGGAGCACACCCGATTTCTCCTAGTCTAGCACGATCGTTTAGGCTGTGCATCGCAATTTTGATAATTTTCTCTGACTGAACAAAGGACTTAGATAGATAAACCAAACCATCTCCCTCTTATCAAGAGAAAATAGGCTGAATAAAATTTAATAACCAACATATCAACTTGATTTTCTAATATATTTCCCTAACCAAAACAATGACGAAAAACTTATTCTTGATTCAATCCTCATCTATCCAAGGGTAAAAATTTATAAGATATCAGTACTAGATGCTTAAAAATAATCCTATACAAAAACCTAATATGGGAACTTAAATGACCAAGAAAACAGCACCATTCTGGTAGAGTTTAAAGGGACTGCAAAGACTTCTGTATTTCTTATAAACTTTCCTTCTCCTTCTAGAATAAAACCCGATCATCTCATGCCTCCCTTTCAGCCAAGTATAACGCCTTCTGATGCCACTCCTCTGAGTGAATTCTAGCGTGGTGTGAAAGACTGCATACCTTTATTATTAGGTGTAATTCCTCTCGCGCTAGTCTTGGGCGCAACAGCAGCACAAAAAGATTTTAGCCTGCTTGAGGTTCCCTTGCTGACCGGGCTGAACTTTGCTGGCGGTTCCGAGTTTGCAGTTTTAGAAGCCTGGACTGATCCACCGCATCTGCTTACCTTAATCTTTATTAGTTTTCTCATTAACAGCCGCTATATTCTGCTCGGTGCCAGTTTAGTACCTTATTTAAGACATCTTCCAAATCGAAAAGTCTTTCCGGCATTATTCTTTATGGTCGATGAAAACTGGGCCTTAAGCCTGACCGATGCACAGCGTCGACTGGCACAGTTTGGTTATCGATATGCTTTTAGTCTGCCTTATTATGCCGGGCTATGTATTGTTCTTTATCTGGCCTGGGTCGGCTTTACGACACTCGGTGCCCTGCTTGGACCTGTGCTAGGTGATATTAACCGTTTTGGTTTTGATATGGCTTTCCCCGCCATTATGCTGGTTTTGCTGAAAGGTATGTGGAAAGGCTTTATTGAAGCCAGACCTTGGCTAATCAGTTGTATTTGTGCTGCACTGGCTTATAGCTATCTACCGGGAAACTGGTATGTGCTGATTGGTGCGCTTGCAGGCATTGCCTCTGCCTTCTGGCTCATTCAGGAGAATGAAGCATGATCCAGATGAGCACTTTTATCGCCATCTTATTGGTGGCGCTAACGACTTACTGCACTCGGATACTTAGCTATGTCCTACTCAAAAATAAAACTTTGAGCAAACGTCAGCGTAAAATTCTGGAAGTGATTCCGGGTTGTGTACTGATTTCGATGATCACCCCATATTTTTTACGAGATGATCCAGCTGATCTGATCGCTATAATGGTGACACTATTCGTTGCATCACGCTTTGGCATGCTGCCGACCATTTTGATTAGCATGGCCTCGGCAGTTATTTTAAGAACGTTACTGGTTTAAATCCTTTATATAAGGCTAGGCCAGCATAAAAAGGTCTTATGACTTTGGTTCTACTACTTTAGCGAGCAGATTTACCAGTTCTGCATTTTGCAGTTCAACTTTTTGCAGTTTGGCTGTAGTCTGATCCAGTACTTCCTGCTGCACATGCATCTTTTTCGCCAGATCCTGCATAATTTCCAAGGTCTTTTTTAAATTTTCTTCCAGATGCGCCACTTTTTCCTCAACTGGCACGCCTTCCACACTTTGTGAACTCTCATTATTATTAAATTGCAGCCAGATCAAAAAGATTACAGCCAAGGTTAGTAATATAATAAATCCCCAGATCAACATCATGTGCTTGCTCTTATTCCATTTAATTATCTTTATCTTAACGAAAAAATATCCAGATCATAGAAATATTCGGCATAAATCCGGAGCTTTTCGATCAATTACGTCCAAGTTCTTATTCATTTTCCTCTAATTTTTTAATCTTGCATAAAAAAGCACCCCATTTGGGATGTTTTCAAAATAGCTTAATCTGTATAAAAGGATTCACAGAGATCCAGTAACCGATTGGCATAACCCCATTCATTATCATACCAGGCAAATACTTTAGCCTGATGCCCCACCACCATGGTCTGGGTCAGATCCACAATCAATGAGTAAGGCGAATGATTAAAATCGCTAGAGACCAAAGGCTCATCTGTCACAGACATGATTTCAGCAAAATCCTGACGTGCAGCGTTCATTAATACTTCATTCAACTGATGATCAGTAATGGGTGACTGAGAAATAAAAGTCAGATCAATTGCTGCGACATTAATGGTTGGCACGCGAATCGAATAACCATCAATCCGGTTCTCCATCTTCGGCATTACGCGTTTTAAAGCACCCAAAGCTGAAGATGTGGTTGGAATAATATTTTGCCCGGAAGCACGGGCACGTCTTAAATCACGATGGGCATGATCCAGTACTGACTGATCCGCTGTCACCGCGTGAATTTCAGTCATCAGTGCAGTTTCAATCCCAAAGGCATCATCAATGATTTTGACTAGCGGTACCAATGCCTGCGTAGTACAGGAAACACTGGAAATAATCTGGTCACTTTCTTTGACATCTCGATGGTTGACGCCATAGACAATTGCGGCATCCACTGTATCAAACGGTGCAGCACCGATAATGACCCGTTTTGCCCCGGCAGTAATATGCTGAGTCGCAGCCTCACGCGAACGGAACAGGCCGGTACATTCCAATACCACATCAATATTCAGTTCATGCCAAGGCATTTCTATTGGATTGGCTTGTCTTAAAACCTGAACTTTCTGATAAGCATCGCGATAAGTGACATGCAGGTAGGCATACTCATCTTCATACGTCAGATCAACCTGCCCCGGGAAACGACCATGAGTAGAATCATATTTAAATAGATGCAATAAGGTTTCAACGTCGGCAACGTCATTAATGGAAACGATGTCAAAATTAAAATCTTTCGGATTCTCAAACCATGCACGCAACACATTGCGTCCGATTCGTCCAAAACCATTAATTGCGATACGTTGCATCGACGTTCCCTACTGCGGCATAAAACTTTGTGCGCCTATATTAATGGAATTATCCAGCTGACTGATAACTATTCAGCTAAATCCACTAAAAATTACACAGAATGTCCAATATTTCATCGAAAAATTCATGCTTTGCTTGAAGTAATCCAGTCTTTCTATCAGCGAGAATTAAGATAAATTGCTGTAATGACAATAGCTTTTGATTTTGCAGGGCATTTTTCTGATTTTTCTAATATTCATTCCTTATAGTTTTATGATCTATAAATATGAAAATCATTGGTTGAACAGGCATTTTCCGTTATAATTTGGCGTTTTTAAATATTTAAGCCCCGCATTGCAGCAGAGAACCAACCTTCTTGTCAGACTGTGATGTTTTTAGCCAAATCGGAAATTATGGAGTGACTTGGTTGTGAGTACTCGTTTTATGACATCAGCTGAAATTCGCGAAGCTTTTTTAAGCTACTTTGAATCGCAAGGGCATACACGTGTCGCGTCGAGTTCTCTGGTTCCTGCCAACGACCCAACATTATTGTTTACCAATGCTGGTATGAACCAGTTTAAAGACTGCTTCCTGGGTCTGGAAAAACGTGACTACGTTCGTGCAACATCTTCACAAAAATGTGTACGTGCAGGTGGTAAACACAACGACTTAGATAACGTTGGCTACACAGCTCGTCACCACACATTCTTTGAAATGCTGGGTAACTTCTCGTTTGGTGATTACTTCAAACGTGATGCGATTAAATTTGCCTGGGAATTTCTGACCGGCGACAAATGGCTGGCACTGCCTAAAGACAAATTGTACGTAACTGTGTATCACACTGATGACGAAGCGTTTGATATCTGGAATAAAGAAGTTGGTCTAGATGCCAGCCGTATTATCCGCATTGGTGATAACAAAGGCGAAAAATACGCATCAGACAATTTCTGGGCAATGGGCGATACTGGTCCTTGTGGTCCATGTTCTGAAATCTTCTATGATCACGGTGAGCACATTTGGGGTGGCCTGCCTGGTACACCTGAAGAAGATGGCGACCGTTTCATCGAAATCTGGAACAACGTATTCATGCAGTTCAACCGTACTGCGGATGGCGTCCTGCACCCTCTTCCAGCACCTTCTGTTGATACCGGTATGGGCCTTGAGCGTATTTCTGCGGTTCTGCAACATGTCAACTCTAACTATGAAATCGACCTGTTCCAAAATCTGTTAAAAGCTGCTGCTGAAATCATTGGTCTAGATACTTCAGACATTGAAGCGAAAGCACAAGCTGAAAACAAACCGGTTGAATACCCTGCTTCTCTTAAAGTGGTTGCTGACCATGCACGTTCATGCTGCTTCCTGATCGCAGATGGCGTGAACCCTTCTAACGAAGGCCGTGGTTATGTACTGCGTCGTATCATTCGTCGTGCAGTTCGTCACGGTAACAAACTGGGTGCGACTGGTTCATTCTTCCACAAAATGCTTCAGCCTTTAATTGATGTGATGGGCGCAGCTTATCCTGAACTTGAAGCAAACAAAGCACGTATCGAAGCCGCTTTGCTGAAAGAAGAAGAACAGTTTGCTAAAACACTTGAGCAAGGTCTGAAATTGCTTGAAGGCGAACTGGCAAATCTGAAAGGCTCTGTGATTCCGGGTGAAATCGTATTCAAACTTTATGACACTTATGGCTTCCCAACTGACCTTACAGCAGATATCGCACGTGAACGTGACTTAACCATTGATGAAGCTGGTTTTGAGAAAGAAATGGCTGCACAACGTCAACGCGCACGTGATGCAGGTAAATTCGCAATCGACTATAACAGCGTTGTTAAAGTTGAAGGCGAAACTCAGTTTGAAGGTTATGACGCAACAGCAGGTCAAGGTCAAATCATCGCAATCTATAAAGATGGCGAACAGGTTGACGAAGTGGTTGAAGGCGACGAAGCATTAATCGTTCTTAACCAGACTCCTTTCTATGCAGAAAGCGGTGGTCAAATCGGTGATACAGGACTCTTCAAAAACGATACCGGTATTTTCGAAGTTCAAGATACCAAAAAATCTGGTGGTGCATTCGTTCACCAAGGTATCGTGACTATGGGTAACTTGAAAGTTACTCAAAACGTGGAAGCAACGGTTAAAGCCGACATTCGTGCCGCAACTGCACGTAACCACTCTGCAACTCACTTGCTACACGCTGCCCTACGTCAAATCCTGGGTTCACACGTACAACAAAAAGGTTCATTGGTTGCGTCTGACGTATTACGTTTCGACTTTGCTAACGATCAGCCTGTAACGTTTGAGCAACTGCAAGAAATTGAACGTCTGGTAAATGCCGAAGTGATTGCCAACACGCCTGTTACCACTGAACTGCTCGACATCGAATCTGCGAAAGCCAAAGGTGCGATGATGCTGTTCGGTGAGAAATACGGTGAAGAAGTTCGCGTATTGTCTATGGGTTCAGTGATTGACGAAAAAAACTTCTCAATCGAGCTGTGTGGCGGTATTCACGTGAAACGTACAGGTGACATCGGTCTGTTCAAAATCACTTCTGAAGGTGGTGTCGCAGCAGGTGTACGTCGTATTGAAGCCGTAACCGGTACTAAAGCGGTTGAAGCCGTACAGAAAGTCGATCGTGATGTTCAATATATCAATGGTTTGTTAAAAGCACAGAACCATCAAACAGTCGAAAAAGTTGAAGCTGTGGTGGACACTGCGCATCAATTGCAAAAACAGATCGAACAGCTGAATCAAAAATTGGCAAGCCTACAAGCCGGTGAACTTTTAAGCCAGGTTCAAGAGCTTGCTGGTCGTAAAACATTAATCACGACTGTTCAGGGTATGGATGCGAAAGCACTACGTAACCTGCACGATGGTGTGAAATCAAAATTAGAAAATGCAGTCATTGTTCTTGCAGGTGTAGAGGGTGACAAGGTTAGCTTGATTGCATCTGTAGCTAAAGACTTTACTGCTTCTATTAAAGCGGGTGACATCATCAAACACTTGGCAACTGAGCTAGGTGGTAAAGGTGGTGGTAAACCTGACTTGGCACAAGGTGGCGCGCCACTTAACGAGAAGTTTGCTCCAGTGATGGCTGATTTAGCAGCTTGGCTTGAAGCAAAATAAAAACTTCATTTTGTGTAACTGACCCTGATCGGAAAATCAGGGTCATGGTTTATATGGAACAACTATGGCATTAATCGTTCAAAAATATGGCGGTACCTCAATGGGTACTCCCGAGCGCATTCTCAATGTTGCTCGTCGTGTGAAGCGCTGGCATGACCATGGCCACAAGATGGTTGTAGTCGTATCTGCTATGAGTGGTGAAACCAACCGCTTGCTTGCTCTCGCGAAAGCCATTACCGAAACCCCTGACCCACGTGAACTTGACCAAATGGTTTCTACGGGTGAACAGGTAACGATTTCCATGTTAGCTATGGCGCTGAATTCAATTGGCGTTGAAGCTAAATCTTTAACTGGTCGCCAGGTTGGTATTAAAACTGACAGTGCATTCACCAAAGCACGTATCGAATCTATTGATACCGATGTATTGACTGAAAACCTGGATGCAGGCCGCGTGATCGTGGTGGCTGGTTTCCAGGGCTTTGATGCTGATGGCAATACCACAACTTTAGGCCGTGGTGGTTCTGATACTTCAGGTGTCGCACTTGCTGCAGCGCTTAAAGCGGATGAATGTCAGATTTACACAGACGTTGATGGCGTATATACGACTGACCCTCGTGTTGCGCCTAAAGCGAAAAAAGTAGACCGTATCTCTTTCGAAGAAATGCTGGAAATGGCATCTTTAGGTTCTAAAGTTCTTCAAATTCGCTCTGTAGAATTTGCAGGCAAGTACCAAGTGCCTTTACGCGTACTCTCAAGCTTCGATAATGACAATGATGGCGCATTTGACGAAGACTTCAAAAACAACGTCGGAACTCTTATTACTACTGAACTGGAAGACAACATGGAACAGCCAATTATCTCTGGTATCGCGTTCAACCGCGACGAAGCTAAACTGACTATTCTGGGTGTTCCAGATGAGCCAGGTATTGCATCTAAAATTCTTAAACCAATTGGTGATGCCAATATCGAAGTGGATATGATTATCCAGAACGTTGAAGAAGATGGTACAACTGATTTCACGTTTACTGTAAACCGCGGTGAACTTGCTAAAGCCAAAAAAATCCTTGAAGAAACTGCTCAAGCGATTGGCGCACGTGAAGTTGCAACTCGTGATGACATCGTAAAAGTGTCTATCGTAGGTGTAGGTATGCGTTCTCACGCTGGTGTAGCGAGCAAAATGTTCACTGCCCTTGCTGATGAAGGCATCAATATCCTGATGATCTCTACTTCTGAAATCAAGATTTCAGTAATTATCGAAGAGAATTATCTTGAGCTTGCAGTTCGCTCACTTCACACTGCGTTCGGTTTAGACCGTGAACATGGTGAATCTAGCGCACGCGCTTAAGAGAACTACAAAATACCGTCATTGTCTGACAGTATTTCATTAAATCTCTACAAAAATGCAGGGCCACTATAGTTTTTTTTATAGTGGCTCTGTTATATTAAGCCTAAGGATTTTCAACAGCCTGGATAGTTAACCTCTTCATTTCATGGACAGGACTTTCTATTCAAACTTTAATTATATAATTTTAGGTTGTGTTTTTTTATTACATTCAATAGATTGCAGGTTTTGCATTTTGCAAGGAGAGAAACATGCTGATTTTGACTCGACGCGTCGGGGAAACTTTAATGATCGGAGACCAAGTCAGCGTGACTGTACTTGGTGTAAAAGGCAACCAGGTTCGTATTGGGGTAAATGCTCCGAAAGAAGTCTCTGTACACCGTGAAGAGATTTACCAGCGTATCCAGCATGAACGTGCAATGCATGAACATCTTCAGCATATTGACCAGGATTATCAGCCTTCTTCTTATGAAGATGATAACCAGACACAAAATAACTTTAACCGTTAATTTTGTATGAATATAAAAGCGGCGTTTAAGCCGCTTTTAATTTGCCTAATTTTCAACTGCATAGCAAAATAATCAGACTTTATCCCGCCTGCTGCTGATCAAGTAACGCTGCCAGCACTTTTTTCACCGGTCCAAAACTACGACGGTGCTCATCAATTACCCCATGTAACGCTATCGCTTCAAAATGTGCTTTGGTCGGATAACCCTTATGCTTGGCAAAGCCAAATTGCGGATACTTCTGATCCATCTCCACCATCTGGCGATCCCGGGTCACTTTTGCCAGAATACTGGCTGCCGAGATTTCAGGATGCAAGGCATCCCCACCTACGACGGCATCACAGCTCATCGCAAGGCCTTGAGGAATCTTGTTGCCATCGACCAGTACATGTTCCGGCTGAATGCTTAATGCTTCCACAGCGCGGCGCATTGCCAGCAAAGAGGCCTGCAAAATATTATGCTCGTCGATTTCTGCCGCAGAGGCTTCAGCGATGGCCCAAGCCAGTGCTTTTTCCTGAATCTCAATAAAAAGTTTTTCGCGCTTCTTCTCGCTTAGCTTCTTGGAATCATTTAAGCCCTCAATCGGGTTATTCGGATCCAATATCACAGCCGCAGCGACCACCGATCCTACTAATGGCCCACGCCCTGCTTCATCTACACCAGCAATATTCATTTTATTTCCCATAAAAAATAGGCTGAACCAGTCAGCCTATTCAAATTTGATTTTGACTTAGTTTACCGCTTCAGCCACGCAAGCGTTAATAGTATTTGCAACGACATTGCCTACAATAGTTGCACGTGCTGCTGGGTCAATTGCTGCAGTCGCCAAATCTACCGCAGTCACGTTTTGTGGTGCCTTTTCACTCACGCAACCACAAATTTCAGACTGGATATTCTGTTTTTGTGTTTCTGTCATTAAACGTGTTGCAGTTTGCCAAGCCGGAATATTATTTAGTTCAGTAACACATTTTGCATTGATGGCAATTTTAATGGCTGCAGAACCGAGTTGCTGACCTGTACTTGCTTGAGTTGGGGTGCCTGTACCTTGGGGTGCTACGCAGGCAGAAAGAACAAGTGCTAATGGAGCAACAACAGCCAATAATTTTTTCACGGATTTTATCCTTTTTTCAACTTTTAAAATATGCAGCTATTGTGCCGAAGTTTATCGCAATAAGAAATCTAAAAATGCGCCATGATGTCTAATCTGCGCACAGCCAGATTCACAGCCATCACAGAAAGAAGACTCACTATTAATTTAAGGGTAAGGCCTGAATAAGCCAGCACCCAAAAATCCTTAATTGATAAACTCGCCCATACAGCCTTTTAAGCTATTGGCAATTGCTTTACGGGTCAGCTCTTTTTTAGTTTCTTCATCAACGGTTGCTTTTAACAGGGTTTTAGCCGGAACACCTTCCAAGGCATGCTCACCTACACAGCCACATACTTTTTGCTGTAAATGCTGTTTATTGGCTTCAGCCATGAAATAAGTACCCATTTTCCAGACTTTGGAATCTTTCAGCTCTTGGCCACACTGATATTCAATCACAGGTTTCAGGGCTTTCTGAGTCATTGAGGTATCTGCACAAGCAGGATTGATTAAGCTAACAGCCAGAACAGGCCACAGGAATTTTAATTTCATCTTTGGTTCACAGATCAGATTAAATAAAAAGGCAGAGCGAACTCCACCCTCTTTGGGCTAACAAATTTACTGGAATGATATTTTAAACGAGTGCCTGAATCAGGCTGATCCATTTCTGTTTTTCAGCATCAGAAATAAATGAAGCTTCAAAAGAATTGATCGCCAGCTGTTTTAGCTCATCATTGCTTAGGTCCAAAGCTTCAGCAATGGCAATGAAATTGTCATTCATATAACCACCGAAATACGATGGATCATCTGAATTCACCGTGACATGCACGCCCTGCTGCAACAGGCGACGGATATTATGCTGCTGCATATCATCTACCACACACAGTTTCAGGTTTGAAAGTGGACATACTGTAAGCGGCATCTTCTCTGCAATCAAACGCTGCATCAATTCTGGATCTTCCTCAGAACGTACCCCATGATCAATACGGTTTACTTTTAATAAATCCAAAGCTTCCCAGACATATTCTGCCGGACCTTCTTCACCCGCATGTGCAACCACCAGAAAACCGGCTTCACGCGCTTTGGCAAAGACACGTTCAAACTTAGATGGTGGATGCCCGACTTCACTTGAATCCAGCCCTACTCCAATGATTTGATCTTTATAAGGCAGTGCTTGCTCTAATGTCTCAAATGCCGCTTCTTCACTAAGATGACGCAGGAAACACATGATCAGATGTGAAGTAATGCCTAATTTAGCTTTCGCATCATCGCAGGCTTTCTGCAAGCCATTAATCACGGTTTCAAAGGCAATGCCACGATCAGTATGCGTTTGCGGATCAAAGAACATTTCAGTATGCACGACATTGTCATCTGCGCATTTTTCAAAATACGCCCAGGCCAGATCATAAAAGTCCTGTTCATGAATCAGAACATTGGCGCCCGCGTAGTAGATATCTAGGAAAGATTGCAGATTATGGAAATTATAAGCCTGCTTTACTTCCTCAACCGATTTATAAGGAATGCTAATTTCATTACGCTGTGCAATTGCAAACATTAACTCAGGTTCAAAGGTACCTTCGATATGCACATGCAGCTCAGCCTTTGGCAAGGCCTGAATCAATTCAAGACGGTTCATCGCTACTCCTGATTAAACCTGAGAAAAATAAAAAAGGGTGCAAACTGAGTTTACACCCTTTTGATATTCGACAAAAATTAGCCGCCAAACATCCAGAACTTCAATGCCCACAGTACTGCGATGATCCATACCATGTATGGAACAGTTTTCGCTTTACCTGTCAACAGTTTAATCAGCGCATAGCTGATAAAACCCATTGCGATACCATCTGCAATTGAATACGTAAATGGCATGAATACAATGGTCAGGAATGCCGGAACCGCTTCAGTAATATCATCCCATTCAATATGGACAATACCCTGAATCATCAATACACCGACAAATAGCAATGCTGGTGCAGTTGCAAAGCCTGGTACAGATTGAGCCAATGGAGCCAGGAACAGGCAGGCAATGAACAGCAAGCCAACCACAACTGCAGTCAGACCGGTACGACCACCTGCTGCAACACCCGCTGATGACTCAATATAAGGTGTAGTTGAAGAAGTACCCAAAGCAGCACCTGCAACAATCGCAGAAGAATCGGCAAATAATGCTTTTTTCAGACGCGGCAATTTACCATCTTTTAACAAACCTGCACGATGTGAAACACCTACTAGCGTACCAGTAGAGTCAAACAGATCGACCAAGAAGAATACGAAGATCACACCGATCAGGCTGGCTGTAAACAGACCTTGAAAGTCCATTTGCAGGAAGGTTGGTGCCAGTGAAGGAATTTGACCCACTACACCTTGGAACTGGTTATAACCTAAAGCAGTAGAAATCGCAGTGATTACCAAAATACTGATAATGATCGCACCACGTACTTTGAAGTGATGCATTACCACCACTAACAGGAAGCCAAGTAGCGCAAGCATAACAGTTGGCTGTTTCAAATCACCCAGACCCACCAAGGTCGCTTGATTATCAACAATGATGCCAGCATTTTTCAGTGCAACCAGGGCCAGGAACAGGCCAATACCACCGCCAATCGCCAGTTTGAGTGACATTGGAATGGCATTGACAATCGCCTCACGTATTTTGAACATACTGATGGCAATGAAGACCAGACCAGATACAAATACTGCACCTAATGCAGTTTGCCAAGGCACACCCATTCCCAGACAGACTGAGTAGGTAAAGAAGGCATTCAGGCCCATACCCGGTGCAAGTGCGATTGGATAATTGGCAATTAGCCCCATCACCAGACAGCCAATTGCGGCTGCAAGACAGGTGGCTACAAAGACAGCCCCATGATCCATCCCGGTTTCGGATAAAATCATCGGATTAACAATAATGATGTAACACATTGTCAGGAACGTGGTTACACCTGCCAGAACTTCTGTACGGAAACTGGTTTTGTTTTCACTCAGTTTGAACAGACGTTCCAGCATATTTTCTGAAGATGGATTAGGAGTCGTCATGACCTAGCCCCTATTGAGTAAACTTTATGCTTTAAGCATGCCGCCGAATCCAGGAAATTTTATAGAAAACTTCATGAATTTTAAGGATCTGTTAGCAACGAATATGCCAGCTTCGCCATTTAGCGGGTCAAAATGTTTCAATAGCGAACAGTAAGAAAACTGCGCTAGAAAAACTCAAAAAACAATCTAAACAAAAAAGCTGCATAACCCCTATGCAGCTTTTTTCATCATTAGAATCAAATACTTAATTTAAGTAAATTTGATCTAACTTTATCTTTTGCAAATTATAACACATTGATTTCTGATTGCTTCTTAGAATTTATATTTTATTAAAAATTAATATAATCTAGTTCTACTATTATTAAATTTTCTTTTATTTATTATAATTTTATTTTTATCTTTTTACCTGTTTCCCTAATCAAAGAGCTTAGTACAAATCTATTAAGGTCGGGGCCGATTTGCATTCAGCAATTTAGTTGAATGTTGTACTTCTTTCAGAATCTGATGAAGCTCTTCATGTTTTCTTGTTTCGGCCTGTTGGTGAACACAATAACCGAGTAAACCCACCATCAGCACAAAAATAGGAATTGTATAAATTTTCATTTTTGTAGTTGAGTTATGTAACAGCATTGAAATTATGCTAACAAAATAACAATAAAATTGTGACATAGTTTACAAATAACCCGATAAAATGCAGTTTTTTCAAATATTTAGGGTCTTTTCATTCTTCGTTTTTTTATACTTCTTATTCAATTAATCATAATTTTCTGAGCCATATTTTTTTATTTTTTAGTCATTTTTTGAATATTAAAAGAAATTAATTGATTGATTCTATTTTTTATTTTTTTAGAAATTTGTCTTTACTATATAAATTTATCGAGTGAAAAATATCTTTTAAAGCTCCCTATAGCTTTCATTATTTTATTTAGCTTTTCTTCTAAAAAATTTATCCATTTCCTGTTAAAAATTCTTCTAAATAAATGATATTTTGGAAGTTCCTTCCTTTTTTTTAATTTTTATTCAATTCAATATTGCTAAACTTAAATTCACCCAAGACTTTTAAGAAAATTTCTTCATTCAGCCTTGGGTAAATCTTTTACCTTAAGCAGCTAGCTGCTCATCACGTCTAAATACCAACTCACCTTTTAATGAACTTTCAGCATCAAAATAATACCCATCGGTATTAAAGGCTTTTAAGTCTTCAGTTCGTTTGATCTTGTTTTCAATGATAAAGCGCGCCATTAATCCACGAGCTTTCTTGGCATAGAAGCTGATGACTTTATATTTGCCATTTTTCTGATCTAAAAATACCGGCTTGATGATTTCAGCCTGAATTTTGCTTTCTTTCACTGCCTTGTAATATTCATCAGAGGCAATATTGACCAGAATTTCAGACTCTGCTGCTGCCAGATCATGATTGATCAGGTCAGTAATGGTTTGTCCCCAGAACTCATAGAGATGAGCACCACGTGGGTTAGTCAATTTGGTTCCCATCTCCAGACGGTAAGGCATCATCAGATCCAGCGGACGCAATAAGCCATATAGGCCGGATAACATACGCAGATGGTTCTGTGCGTAATGAATCTGATCCTGCTTTAACTGGTAAGCATCCAGACCGGTATAAACGTCCCCTTTAAAGGCAAAGATTGCCTGACGAGCATTGGAAAAATCAAAATCTGGCTGCCAGTCTCTAAAGCGTTCCGCATTCAGATTGGCAATTTTTTCACTGACGCTCATTAAGCTGGCAATTTCAGTTGCGGATAACTGGCGGGCAACTTCTATCAATTCCTGGGAATGTTCCAGCAATCTTGCCTGAGTAAATTGATCGGTAGGTAAAGGTGTTTCGTAATCTAAAGTCTTGGCTGGTGAAATTAAAGCAAGCATAGCAACCTGGTTAAAAAATGATTAATCAAACTATATCAGTAGACTTATTTTAATTCCAATTCATGTTTTTATTTATCATAATCGTTAAAATAGAAAATTCTCCTGCAATTTATCGGTTTTCTATGTCCGAACCAATCTTCCTCCAAGGCCCTGCTGGCCAACTTGAGGTTTTTGTGGATTATCCTCAGGGTGAAGTGAAAGGATTCGCGATTGTTTGTCATCCCCATCCATTACAAGGTGGCACACCACAACATAAGGTTCCGGTGTTACTGGCACAAATGTTTTTAGAGCGTGGTTGTGTTGTCTATCGTCCAAGTTTCCGTGGTTCTGGTCAAAGTGCCGGTCTGCATGATGAAGGCTTTGGTGAAACGGATGATATACTTGAAGTCATTAAATATGCGCGTCGCCAACATATTGGCCTGCCTTTCTTTGCAGGCGGTTTCAGTTTTGGCGCACATGTCATGGCCAAGTGTTACGCTGCCCTGCCCGTTGAACTGCAACCTTCAAAAGTGATTTTGTGTGGCCTACCGACTGCGACCGTAGCTGGCCTACGTCACTATGTTACTCCACAGATCAAAGGTGATATTTTATTTATCCATGGTGAAGCGGATGATGTCACGCTTTTATCCGACATGATTGAATGGGCCAAGCCTCAACGTCATCTGGTCACGATCTTGCCTGGCGCAAATCATTTCTTTACCGGTTATTTAAAACAGCTTCGGATTGCGATGAGCCGTTTCCTCGCATTAAGCTGATCAAAAAAAACCTCATCGAATGATGAGGTTTTTTTATTCAGAAATAAAATCTTTAGCATGAATTTCATAAATTACAGCCCGATATTTAGGTTTATCTAGGTGGTTGGTAATTTTTCCACCTACACGTTCTGCAATTTTTCGGCTAGCCCAGTTTTCTTCGGCTACCGGATAGCTCAAAGCTTTGATCCCTAATGTATTGAAAGCATAGGCCACAATGCAACGTACTGCCTCATGTCCATAATGATGACCATGCGCCTTTTCACGAATCCAGATACCCACTTCAGGTATTTCATCATGCAGTCGATGTAAACCACATAGTCCGATAAATTCATGTCTTTCAATATGACGGATCACAAAGATATATTCTTTATGATCAGCCATATTGTTTAGCCAGTTTTGCCAGACTGTTGCAAATACCTGTTCAGATTCCGGTGCATCCCATGCCATAAAACGGGTCAGACTCGGGGTAATCGAGGCATAGGCTTCCGCAGCATCAGATGGCTTAAAATAATCTAAAACAAGACGTTCACTTTGTAGTATGGGCAAAACCCTTTGCATTTGTTGAACTAGTTCTTCCACTCAAACTCACTAAAACTTTCTTGTTCTTTCAATGATGCTTCAACGGCTTGTGCCAACTGATTTAATAAACTTTGTTCTGTAATCCGGTCCAGCCAGTCCTGTTCTTCATCCGGATAAGAAGCAATTTCACAAATCAGGTGCCCTTCCTGGTCTCGTGTCTCACAGCTCACTGATAATGGCAACTCATGTTCATCGACACTTACGGCCACTTGTGCACCACTTTGCGCCAAAGTCTTAAAGCCATATTTACCGAGCTCTTCCGTCAGCAGATGTGCCACATATTCCTGAGTCTGCTGACTGCCCTGTAATTGTTGCTGGCTCTGAGGATTGGCCATAAATTTTAATTTTCGCATTGCTACATCCAAATGGCTTTTTTGTTGTATGGTTTTAGCATAAGCCAATATAAACAAAACAGCCAAGCAAAAGCTTGGCTGTTTCATGTAAATTTTAGAATTATTCTGTCACTTCAATCGCCAGACCAGCTTGAGAAGTCAGTTCAGTGAAGGTTGGGAAACTGGTTGCGACAGTTTCAGTCCCAACAATCTTAATTTCACCTGAGTTACGCAGACCTGCGATTGAGAAGCTCATGGCAATACGATGATCATGATGCGATTCAATTTCACCACCGGTAAAGATTGGTGACCAGTCACCTGCCTTGCCCTTACCTTCAATGATAATGCCATCATCAGTTGGCGTACAATCAATGCCCATGGTTTTCAGACCATCTGCCATCACCTGAATACGATCCGATTCTTTGACACGCAGCTCAGCAGCACCAGTTAGAATCGTTTGGCCTTCAGCACAAGCTGCCGCGATAAACAATGCCGGGAATTCATCAATTGCTAGTGGCACTTGGTCTTCCGGCATATGAATGCCTTTTAAGGTACGTGTACCGCGAATACGAATATCTGCAATCGGTTCACCGCCCGCAATACGTTCATTTTCAACAGCGATGTCGGCTCCCATCTGTTTTAGGATTTCGACGACACCAGTACGAGTTGGGTTAATCCCCACAGCTTCCAAAGTCACATCTGAATTTTCAGTAATCGCTGCACCGACCATAAAGAAAGCAGCAGATGAAATATCCGATGGTACTTGGATATTGGTTCCGACCAGCTTACCACCACCTTGCAGGGAAATACGGTTAGCTTCAGTTTTTACGTCATAACCAAAAGCACGCAACATACGTTCAGTATGGTCACGGGTTGGTTCAGGTTCAGTCACTGAAGTTTCACCTTCTGCCCACAAACCTGCCAACAAAATCCCAGATTTCACCTGAGCAGATGCCATTGGCAAGTCGTATTGAATACCTTTCAGGTTTTGATTACCGGTAATTGATACTGGTGGTGTACCACGTTCACCCGTAGTTTGAATCTGTGCACCCATCAAACGTAACGGCTTAGCAATACGCTCCATTGGACGTTTAGACAGTGAAGCATCACCCGTCATGACAGAATCAAATTTTTGTGCTGACAGCATGCCAGACAGCAGACGCATCGAAGTACCCGAGTTGCCCATATACAGTGCAGACTTCGGTGCTTTCAGGCCGTGCATACCCACGCCATGAATGGTCACTTCACCATTTTTAGGACCTTCAATGCTTACACCCATATCACGGAACGCCTGTAAAGTTGCAAGGGCATCTTCCCCCTCAAGGAACCCGGTCACATGCGTTGTGCCTTCAGCGATGGCACCAAACATGATGGAACGGTGTGACACAGATTTGTCACCTGGCACGGTAAATTTACCCTGGAACGTCTTGGCACCTGGTTGAATGGTAAATTGTTGTGTCACTTTATTTTTCTCCATGAGAGGTTTCTTGGCGAGCATATGATTGAAGTGCTGACGCGCAGCCTGCGCATGCCCCAATAAGCCCATTAAGGCTTGTGAATCTTCATCTTCAATCAGCTTGCGGATAATCGCGAGTTGAGCTTCAAAGCCGTCCACGGCATTGAGAATCGCCTTTTTATTGGCAAAAAAGATGTCATGCCACATTTGTGGATCACTGGCAGCAATACGCGAGAAGTCGCGGAAGCCACCGGCAGCATAACGAAAAATATCCAGATTGTCTTCGCGCTTGGCCAGTTGTTCGACCAAGTTGAAGGCCATCAGGTGCGGAAGATGACTAGTATGTGCCAGCACTTCATCGTGCTTTTCCACATCCATACAAATCACTTCCGCCTTTGCCGCCTGCCACAGTTGAATCAGTTTCTCGACCGCCCATTGTCCGCTGCTTGGCAACGGTGTCAAAATCACCTTGTGATTAGCGAACAGATCCACCTTACCCGCATGTACACCAGTATGTTCTGCACCCGCAATTGGATGCCCCGGCACAAAACCGGCTGGTAGATTTTCACCAAATACGGCTTTGGCTGCTTCTACCACATTACCTTTGGTACTACCCACATCGGTGATAATGGCGCCCTCAGCCAGATATGGCTTGACGGTTTCCAATACCTTTTGCGTTGCACGAACAGGTAAAGCCAGCACCACCAGGTCTGCACCTTGAACAGCTTCTACAGGATCTGCATAGCCGTCTGAAATCAGACCAAGTGCCTTGGCATCTTCCAAGGTTTTTTGTGAGCGGGTCGATGCCACGATGTCATTGGCTAAATGCTCGGCCTTAATGACACGCGCCAGGCTTGAACCAATCAGTCCAAGTCCGATAAAGGCAACTTTTTCAAACAGTGGCTGCGACATAACTTAAGCTTTCGCCTCTAAGCCAAGTACTTTACCTAATGCAGCAAGAAATTTGGCATTTTCAGCTTCAGTACCAATCGATACACGCAGGTGATTTGGAATACCCACTGGACGTACGATCACACCTTCTTTCAATAACTTGTTAAATGTTTCAGCTGGATCAGCCTGTACATCAACCAAGATGAAGTTTGCGCGTGAAGGTACATAGTTCAGGCCTAAAGCTTTGAAGCCGGCTTCTAGCTGTGCCATACCTGCTTTATTTACTTCACGAGATTTCTCGATGAATGCTTCGTCTTTCAGTGCAGCCACTGCAGCAACCATCGCCAAGTGGTTCACGTTAAATGGCTGACGGATACGGTTCAGGTAATCAGTCACTTCAACAGAAGCCAGGGCAAAACCAACACGCAGTGCAGCCAAACCATAGCACTTAGACAGCGTACGGCTGACAATCAGGTTTGGATACTGTTTCAGGAATTTTAGGCTATTGAAGTTCTCTGGGAAATATTCCACATAGGCTTCATCTAGCACCACGATCACGTTCGCAGGAACTTTCTGCATGAATGCTTCAAATTCAGCTTCTTCAAACCAGGTCCCTGTCGGGTTATTCGGGTTTGCAATAAAGATCAGCTTGGTGTTGTCTTTTACCGCAGCCGCCATCGCTTCAAGGTCATGTGAGAAACCTTTAGCAGGTACTTCGATCGCTTCAGCGTTAATCGCTTGAGTCACCAGTGCATATACCGCAAACGCATGCTGGCTATAAATCACTGAATCTTTTTCAGAAACAAATGCACGGGCGAATATTTCCAGTAAGTCGTTTGAACCATTACCTAAAGTAATCTGGTTATGATCAAAACCGAATTGTGTCTTGATCTGATCTTTCAGGATAAAGCCACCGCCATCAGGATAACGACCAATTTCCGCCAGTTCCGCAGCCACTGCTTCTTTGACTTTATCTGAACAGCCCAGCGGGTTTTCATTTGAAGCCAGTTTTACGATATCAGTGATGCCCAACTCACGCTCAAGTTCACTGATCGGTTTACCTGGTTGATATGGCTTTAATTTAGAGATGCCTTCATTGGCTGGGACAAACGACATTTTATACTTCCGATTTACAGATGAAACAGTGGTTAGCACCCTCGCACTAACCACGAAAGGCTGCTTTTATAAAACAGCTGCAGGATATGAACCAAGCACGCGGACTTCTTTCACAAACGGACGAATTTCTTCGATCGCAGCTTTAACATTTTCCTGCTCAATATGACCTTCAAGATCGATAAAGAATACATAAGCCCATTTTTCAGGAAGTGCAGGTCGAGTTTCAATACTGGTTAGACTAATGTTGTGTTTGGCAAATGGAGCTAAAATTTCCAGCAATGCACCGGCACGGTCATGCGCAGACACCAATAATGAAGTTTTATCATTACCGCTTTGTGGCACTTTCTCGCGACCAATCACCAGGAAGCGTGTTGTGTTCTCTGGATTGTCCTCAATATTGCTG
This sequence comes from Acinetobacter sp. YH12235, assembly GCF_013417705.1. Classification (NCBI taxonomy): domain Bacteria; kingdom Pseudomonadati; phylum Pseudomonadota; class Gammaproteobacteria; order Moraxellales; family Moraxellaceae; genus Acinetobacter; species Acinetobacter sp. YH12235. The sequence continues at coordinate 70,974 of NZ_VPDL01000012.1, forward strand.
TGCATAATCTCAAGATTATAAATATTCGCAGCAATTTCAGAAGCGATCGCAGCAGAATGCCATTCATTCTGAATACGGCGCGCAGCTTCAGCATTTGAACTGAGTGCCACACGTTCTACACCTGGATAATGGGCATCCAGCCATTTACGGCACTGAGCCAGAGTTTGCTGATGTGCATAGATCTGCTTAATACTGTCTTTACGGGTATTTTCAGAGATCAGGAACTGGTGATGAATGGGTAATTCTACTTCGCCAATCACATTCAGATGCGAAGTCTTGAAACAGTCTAAAGTGTGGTTCACTACCCCTTCAGAGGAGTTTTCAACAGGCACCAGACCATAATGTGCACTGCCCGCTTCTACTTCACGGAATACTTCATCAATGGTGGGTAATGGACGAACCACAGCATCATGACCAAAATGTTTCAATACTGCTGAGTGTGTGTAGGTACCAACAGGTCCCAAGAACGCAATACTTTGCGGTGCTTCAAGCGCCAAACAAGCCGACATGATCTCGCGGAACAGACGTGCCATCGTCGTATCTGACAATGGTCCTTCATTGCGCTCCATAACATTGCGCAAAACCTGTGCTTCACGTTCCGGACGGTAAAACAGCGGATTTTCTTCAGATGCGAATTTCGCTTTTGCTACAGCCTCAGCCAAACGTGCACGACGGTTAATCAATTGCTGGATTTGTTGATCAACTGAATCGATATCTTCACGAATTTTAGCCAAATCTAAAGAAGCCGTTGTGTTTTGATCGTCGTTGATCATCGTGATGTCGCCCTTCATAAACCTTATCTGTGCAGTATAACAATTAGTGCGCTGCAAATGTTACACAATATAACTTTAGTAGATTAATTCTTAAAAACAGGGATTTGATTTTAACCGTTCATCGCTTTAGTCATATCTGGTAACATTTCTTTCAGCATTTTCGCATCTTTTACATTATCAAATTGTAAACTTTGCCCGCCCATCTTAACTGATTTTTATCAAGATGAAATATCACTATTTCTTAATCTACATAACGATTTTAAGCATAAGAAAATAAAAATAAAGCCATCTCGATTCCTCTAGTTTAACTACTTAAAATCTGAGTGACAGTTCACAATAAAATGCACATAGAAAACTGTTTTTTTGATCATTTTCCTTTGATTTAATTGGATTTTTTACACTAAATCACTATTTGGTTACAAAGCAGAGACGTTTTTTAAACCTTAAATCGCTAGTCTAATTTAAAACTATATTGGGGGTGCCTATAATGCCAAAAAGAATAGCGGTACTTGTAACGAATAATTTTGAAGATCTTGAATATACTGAACCTGTTGCAGCCTTACTTGCTGCAGAGCACAGTGTCTGTAATATTGAACTGCATGCCGGAAAAGTCGTACATGGACTACATGGCCAGTCGAGTGTGACCATTGATCGGGGAATTGATCATATCAGTATTGATGATTTTGATGCCCTGCTCATTCCGGGCGGTGAATCACCAGTGTCCCTCGCCAACGATACGCGAGTCTTACATTTCATTCAGGCTTTTAATGAGGCCAAAAAGACCATTTTTAGTCTTTGTGATGCCTCCTTACTCCTGAGTGAAGCCGATGTTTTAAAGAACCGCATCATTACCAGTATCCGTGCGCATGCACCTAGGGTACAACATGCGGGTGCGACGTATTATGATGTTGAACTGGTCAATGACAATAATCAGCTGATTTCATCTCGAGTGCCAAATGATTTGCCAATTTTTATTCATGAATGTCTGGATGTACTAAAATCTTAAAATACTAAAATATCTAGATTTCAAGAATATTCTTTCTATAAAAAAAGAGTCCATTTCGGACTCTTTTTTTATCTGTTGATTTTTAACGTCCAAGCAGACCACGTGCAACAATTTCTTTCATGATTTCATTGGTACCGCCATAGATCCGTTGAATGCGGGCATCAACAAAGAAACGCGAAATCGGATATTCCGTCATATAGCCATAACCACCAAAGAGCTGAAGCAGATTGTCAGCAACTTTCATCTGCATATCAGTAGAGAAACTCTTTAGCGCTGCTGCAGTTTCAACATCCAGCTTGCCTTGCATATACAACTCAACATTCTGGTTATAGAAAGCTGCTGTTGCCAGCTCGTCAATCTTGGCCTGTGCCAGTACAAAACGGGTATTCTGGAACTGGCCAATCGCCTGACCAAAGGCCTGACGCTCTTTGACATATTGAGTCGTTACATCAATCGAGCCACGAATGGCGCCCAGTGCAGTAGCAGCAATAGCGGTACGTTCACGTGGGAGTTCCTGCATCAGATAGACGAAGCCCTGACCTGGCTGACCCAGCAATTGATCTTTCGGTACTTTGACATTATCGAAGAACAGCTCTGAAGTATCCTGTGAATGCAGACCAATTTTGTCCAAGTTCTTGCCTTTTTTAAAGCCTTCCAGATGCGTATCCACCAGCATCAAAGACACACCTTTGGCGCGTGCTTGTGGATCTGTTTTCACGGCTAATACGACTAAGTCAGCATGCTGACCATTGGAGATAAAAGTTTTAGAACCATTCAACAGATAATGGTCACCCTGCAAGATGGCATTGGTTCGCATGGCTTGCAGATCAGAACCTGCACCCGGCTCAGTCATGCCAATCGCACCGACCACTTCACCAGACACCATTTTCGGTAACCAGTATTTTTTCTGCTCTTCTGTACCGATATGCAAGATATACGGCGCTGCGATATCCGAGTGACAAGACAGGCCGGTTGAGATGGCACTATAGCCTGCTCGAGCTGACTCTTCAATCAACATCAGGGAATAGTGAGTCGGAACACCGTAGCCACCATATTCTTCCGGGACATCGACACACAAGAAGCCATTTTCACCCATCGCATTCCAGACTGAACGCGGCATCATGCCTTCATGCTCCCACTGTTCATAGTAAGGCGCTACATGTTCATTCATAAAGCGTTTGAAATTGTCGCGGAAAAGTTCCAGGTCAGCATCGTAAGCCAGCATTCTTTTATCCTTATCGTGTTTATCGTTTTATTTCCTGTGCACAGGCTAACTATTTTTAGAAAGGCTGTCATGTACCTGACTTATTTTTTTGCTAACTTCACAGTCAGATAAAAATAAAAAAGGAAGCCGAAGCTTCCTTTTTTATGACCTATAAGACAAACTCAAACTTAATGAGCATTGTTGCCTTCTTGCGCCATTTTTTCATCAATTTCAGCCGGATTTGCTAATGCATAGTTCAGCTTGTCCATATCTAACTGACCGACCCATTTTGCTACAACCAGAGTTGCCAAAGAGTTACCGACCAGATTGGTCAAGGCACGGGCTTCAGACATAAAGCGATCAATACCGAGAATCAAAGCCAGACCTGCAACCGGAATATTACCTACAGCCGCTAAGGTTGCTGCCATCACGATAAAGCCTGAACCAGTTACACCCGCTGCACCTTTAGAAGAAATGAGCAATACGAGAAGCAAGGTAATCTGGTGAGACAAATCAAGTTGCGTATTGGTCGCCTGTGCAATGAAGATTGCCGCCATTGTCAGGTAAATCGAAGTACCATCCAGGTTAAACGAATAACCTGTTGGAATGACCAGACCCACCACTGACTTTTCAGCACCTGCCAGCTCCAGTTTTTTCAGCATACGTGGCAATACAGATTCAGACGATGAAGTACCGAGTACAATCAACAGCTCTTCACGAATCAGGCGAATCATCTTGACAATGCTAAAGCCGGTAAAGCGTGCAATTGAACCCAGCACAATAAAGATAAACAGCAAACAGGTGATATAGAAACAGATGATCAACTGGGCCAATTGCGCCAGAGAACCGATCCCATATTTACCGATCGTGAAAGCCATCGCACCGAACGCACCAATAGGTGCAAGTTTCATGATCATGTTCACGATGTTAAAGAACACATGTGAAATCTGATCTACCAGTTTAAGAACTGGCTTACCTTGTGCACCCAGTTTGTGTAATGCAAAACCGAACAGGATCGCAAATAAAAGGACTTGCAGGATTTCACCTTCAGCAAATGCACCAACCACCGTATTTGGAATGATATTCATAAAGAAATCAACGGTAGACTGAGAAGCACCCGACTCTACATATTTAGAAATCCCGGCCGTGTCCAGCGATGCCGGATCAACATTCATCCCAACGCCTGGCTTGGCAATATTAATCACCAGAAGACCAATGATCAGCGCCATTGTTGATACGATTTCGAAGTAAAGTAGCGCGACACCACCAGTTTTACCGACTGATTTCATGCTCTCCATACCTGCGATACCGCTAACCACGGTACAGAAAATCACAGGTGCGATGATCATTTTAATTAAACGGATAAATGCATCACCCAGCGGCTTTAGTTGTTCGCCCAGACCTGGAACATATTGTTCTGCACCATTAATGATTTGTGTACCACTTGGCGAGAAATGTCCGACGAGGATACCCGCAATAATGGCTACAATCACTTGAAAATAAAGCGACTTATAAATTGGTTTTTTAGCCATAACCTTACTTCACGATATACTTCTAACCAGAAGCAATATTCAGTTTTCACTTATTTTTAAAAAACAAGCGTCCAATACTTCATTGTCTGAAACAAAAAAGTGCCTATGTATCAAAAAATTAATCTGATACTGAAATTAGAATGTGTATGTACATTTAACAATCACAGGAACACCGATCTTTAAGAAAAGTCAGTGCATTGATCAGGAGATAAAGCAAACACAAGAATTGCGTGAAATTTTAACCGCTTTTTAGACTTTTGTTTAACCCGAAATGTTAAATTTGCCTAAATACTAAACAATACCTCTTAGACTATAGTCTTATAAAACTATAATAATTCTGCAAAATAAGAAGGTGAAATACCAATATCAGCGTAAAATATGCCAATACTTGATGAACATGATTGATCTATGCCCATGACCACAAAGCGAAATATTTATAAAGATGCCGAACATCCTTTTGCCCAGTTTATTCGTATTATTGGCAAGGGAAAAAATGGTGCACGTTCTTTAAGCTATGAAGAAGCCTATCAGGCTTTTAGCATGATCCTGAAAAATCAAGTACTGGACGTACAACTGGGCGCTTTTCTGATGCTATTACGTGTCAAGGAAGAATCTGTTGATGAACTCGCAGGCTTTGTGCAGGCGACCCGTGACCAACTGAATTTTAAGGCTCTTGATGTTGATCTGGACTGGTCATCTTATGCAGGTAAACGCAAACATTATCCCTGGTTCATTCTGGCTGCGCTTACCCTTGCTAAGCATGGCTATAATATCGTGATGCATGGTGCTTCAGGTCATACCTTGAATCGGGTCTATACCGAACAGGTACTTAACTACTTAGGCTATCCGATCTGCCAAAATGATGTTGAGGTGGAACAGCAGCTTAAAGACAAACATTTTGCTTACCTGCCATTGGAGGTGATCTCTCCAATTCTGGCTGAGTTGATCGGGCTACGTAATGTCATGGGCTTACGCTCTCCGATTCATACGCTGGCACGCCTAATTAATCCATTTAATGCCAAAGCGACTTTACAAGCCATTTTCCACCCTGCTTATCGTAGTTCACATCAGCAGTCCGCTTATAAGTTAGGCTATCAAAATAGTGCAGTCATTAAAGGTGAAGGTGGTGAGTTCGAACGTAACCCGGATGCCAAAACTTTAATCTGTGGAATTAAGAATGGCGAACTTTATGAGCACGAATTACCAAAACTGACTGACAACCGTAGTCCGATTGAAGAAGAGCTGGATCTAGCTGTGTTTAAGCAAGTATGGGAAGGTCAACGCTCACATGAATATGGGGAAATCGCAGTGGTTGAAACTATGGGCATTGCACTGTATACCATGGGCGAATATGACAGCTATGAAGCGGCGATGCAAAAAGCCAGAGAACTCTGGAATAGCCGTCTTTCAGTTTGATCAAACCAAAAAACAGACATTAAAAAAGACCACATTTGTGGTCTTTTTTTCGGTTTCAATTAAACAAAACGGATCGGCTTGAATTCCGGCTCATTTTTGTGATGATCATCATCACATTGTTCGCCTTCTTCTTTAGTGCCACGATCGATATAACCGCTACGTTCGGTTTCTGGCAGATTTTTCATTTCCCAGGCATAGACAGCCTGCATACAGGTATGACGCTGCTCCTGAGTCAGCACTACACCATTTGGCCACTTGCCAATTTCAATGGCTGTTCTTAAGCGTTCTACAATCTCAGGATTGAGTACGGCAAGCATTTGTTCAATATTCATATTTAATCCTGCTTAAGATAGTCGAAGTCCTGATTCCAGCCCAGTTTGGTTCGACATGCATTATAGAAGTCATAACCCGGCGGATGCAGAAGATTCAGTTTAAAGGGATGCTTACGAATATGGACGCTATCGCCAACATTCAAAGACACACTGTGTTGTCCATCCGCACTCACCATCGGCAGTACGCGATTTTCACGAATCATCAGTTTAATTTCACTATGCCCTCCGACCACAATCGGACGTGAAGACAAGGTATGCGGATGCATCGGCACCAGCACAATTGCATCCATACTTGGATGCACAATCGGCCCACCACCGGACAGTGCATAGGCTGTTGAACCGGTCGGTGTAGATACAATCAGACCATCACTATGCTGGCGATAGACATATTGTCCATCAATATTCAGTTCGAAATCAATCATGTGTACCGATTTGCCCGAGTGCAAGACCACATCATTCAGGGCAATCGCATCATAGATGATTTCACCTTTGGAGCGAACTTCCATTTCCAGCAGGAAACGGCGTTCTGCCTGAAAATCACCTTTTAATACCTGATCCAGTTTAAAGATGACTTCAGTTGGCTTGATATCGGTCAGGAAGCCCAAACGACCACGGTTCACCCCGATCACTGGCGTATTGTATTTTACCAATGCCCGCGCTGCATGTAACAGTGAACCATCCCCACCTACCACAATCACCAGATCAACCACTTCGCCCAACAAGGCGCGGCTAACTGTTTGGGTATTCTGATAAGGAACCAGTTCAGCTGTATCTGCATCAAAAACAGGATGTAGACCTAAATTGAGCAGATGATCGTGGATCAGGCATAAGGTTTCAACCACTGAAGATTTATCCGGGCGTCCAATCAACCCGATATTTCGAAATGTCTTGTGGGAAATTTGCACCAGTGTCGTCGCTCCGCTTCGAATCCTGCTTATCATAACATTAAGCTTGAATAGGATGACAATTTATAACATGACAAAGCTGTGCAGGATTGAATTGAAATAGATTGAAATTAAGGAGAAAATGTGAAGTTTAATTTTAATTTTAATCTCAATAATTGATTAAATATTGCAAAATAATGAAAAGCTTCGCATGATTAGCACAATTTCACAGGGTCTTATCGTCATTTATGAAATCTGAACGAGGTATGGGGTTCATTGCCTTAATCTTCTCCATTCTAGTCATTTCTGCATTTGTAGCATTTAGTATCTATTTGATTAAATTAGATAATATTGTGCGTGAAAAATTTGAAGGTCAACGCTGGGATATTCCGGCCAAGGTTTTCGCACGCCCGATGGAAGTGTATGTAAATGCCCCGGTCAGCCAGCAGGATTTCCAACAAGAATTAAAATTACTGGGTTATAAAGGTTCAGACAGCTATACCAAATCGGGCAGCTTTGTCAGCACTGGCAATACCATGTATGTGCATACCCGTGGCTTTGATTTTGGCGATCGCGTTGAACCTGAACAGGTATTGAAAGTCAGCTTTAATGGCGATCAGATTGCTGAAGTAAGTGCGACCAAGCCCTCTTCTAGCGGGATCGCCCGTCTGGAACCTTTATTGATTGGCGGTATTTACCCGCAGCATAATGAAGACCGTGTGCTGATTAAGCTCAATAAAGTGCCTAAACCGTTAATTGACGCTTTAATTGCTACCGAAGACCGTAATTTCTACAATCACCATGGTGTATCTCCACGCGGGATTGCACGTGCAGTGGTAAGTAATATTACTGGTGGTAAACGTCAAGGTGGTTCAACCCTCACCCAGCAGCTGGTCAAGAATTTCTACTTAACACCAGAACGCACCTTAAAACGTAAGGTGAATGAAGCCTTTATGGCAATGCTGATTGAATTGCATTATGGCAAAGATGAGATTCTGGAAGCCTATTTAAATGAAGTGAATCTGGGCCAAAATGGCAACTATTCCGTAAATGGTTATGGTCTGGCTTCACAATTTTATTTTGGCTTGCCGTTACGTGAACTGAATATTTCTCAACAGGCCTTTTTAGTCGGTCTGGTACAAGGTCCAAGCCTGTATAACCCATGGCGTAATCCTGAACTTGCGAAAAAACGTCGTGATGTGGTTCTAAATAATATGCTGGTAATGGGTAATCTGACCCAAGATCAGTATGAAACAGAAACTGCCCGTCCGCTGAACGTCATTTCCAAACCAACTTTAGGCCCTGCTCGCTTCCCGGATTTTCTGGATATCGTTCGCCGTCAGTTGCGTACCGAATATCAGGAAACTGATTTAACCAACCAGGGTCTGCGTATTTTCACAACCTTAGATCCATTGGCACAAACCCGAATTCAAGACAGCTTTAAGGAAAGTGTAGCCCGTTTAAGCAAAGCCAATCCAGGCCGTCTAAAAGATTTGCAGGGCGCTGTTCTGGTCGCACACCCTGAAAATGGCGAACTGGTTGCAGCGGTAGGTTCTACCCAGGACTTTACCGGTTTTAACCGTGCTTTAGATGCCAAGCGTCAGGTGGGTTCATTACTCAAACCGGTGATTTATCTGACAGCGCTAGAATCGAATCGTTATCACTGGGCCAGTCCAATTGAAGACAGTCAGATCACCATTCAAAGTGATGGCAAACCCTGGACACCGAAAAACTATAGTGGTAGCGCACATGGTGTAGTACCGATGTCTCTTGCCCTGTCACAATCCTATAACCTGTCTGCGGTACGTTTGGCACAGGAATTTGGCCTGTCGACCTTTATTAACCATCTGCAAAAATTCGGTGTGACTTCTGACATTCCTTCTTATCCATCTATTTATTTAGGTGCAGTAGACATGTCACCGATGGAAGTGATGAATATTTACGGTAACTTCGCAACAGGTGGCTTTAAATATCCGGTGAAATCGATTCGTTCTGTAGTCGATGCGAATGGCCGCTCGCTTGAACGTTACAGCTTAAGTGTTCAGCCGACGATTGATCCAGCATCAGCCTATGCTCTGAATTATGGTTTACAACAGGTCATGTCGAGTGGTACTGGTCGTTCTGCCTATAACAGTTTGCCACGCAACCTGAATCTGGCGGGTAAATCGGGTACGACAAACGATACCCGTGATTCATGGTTTGCAGGTTATTCTGGCAACTATATGACAGTGGTCTGGTTAGGTCTGGATGACAACAAAGTCACTGGATTAACCGGTTCTTCAGGTGCACTTCCGGTCTGGACCAATGTCATGAAACAGCTGCATCAGAAGCCGGTGAATCTGGCTCAGCCTAATGAAATTGAATGGCACTGGCTGGACCGTTATACAGGTAAACTGACTGCCCAAGGCTGTGATGGTGCCATGTATATTCCGATTTCACGTCATGCCTTGCCTAATCAGGCAACTGCTTGTGGCATCTCGCATTACGCCACTGAACCTTATACGATTGATTCAGAACCTTCACCAGAAGATGAGGAAGATGATGATCTCAGTCGTTATATACAAGAAAGTGAAACAGAAATAGAACGCGAAGTTGCTAAACAAACCCGTATTATCGCGAGTGGAAGTTATAGCCAATAATTGAGTCTATGTTTATGTTAAGAAAATTGATTCCTGGTCTGCTCATCCTCGGTCTGGTGGGCTGCCAAAGCATGTCGGAGCCAGAACAGCCTGCGGCTCCTACTAAACCTCCGGTTCAGCAGAAACCAAAATCCTCTACACCTGATGGTGTAGTGATTACGCCCTATGATCGACCGGAGATTAAACGTCAGAAGATTGTGATCCCTGAGCAAAAGCCTCAGGCACAAAAGTTTGATGATGGACGTAACTTACCTGCATTTAAAAAATTGATGCAGCAAACTCAGCAGGCCTATAGCAAGCAGCAATATAATCAAGCTGAAACTTCTGCAGTACAAGCTCAGCGTTTGGCGCCCCAAGCTTCAGAAACTTATCTGTATCTTGGCTTGATCGCAAACCGTAAAAACCAGCCGGCCCGTGCAGATGCTTTCGCCTTACGTGGTTTGAGCTATGCGCAGACCAATGCAATGAAAAAGCAGCTCTGGCAGGTGCGCCTGAAAGCAGCTCAACTGCAAAAAAACACCAAAGCCATTCAGCAAGCTCAGCAGGCCTTAAAGAAATTTTAAGGCCCTGGCGTGAGCCCGGTTATTTATAATAAGTTTCTGACTTAAACATAACGGATCCCTGCAATCCCATAAGCATGCTGGTTTTGAGCATGGTCTAGATCTTCAGCTTTTATACCGCCTAAGGCAAATACAGGAATCTGTACCTGTTCAGCCATCTGTTTAAATTTTTCCCAGCCTAAAGCTGCGGTATCAGGATGTGTTTCTGTTGCCAGTACCGGGCTGAGTAAAGCTGCTTCACAGCCTATGTTTTCTGCATGTTTTAATGCTTCCAGATCGTGACAGGCTGCAAGATAACGATAGCCACCAGCTAACTCCCCTTTTTGCAGTTGCATCAATTGAGACTGTTTCAGGTGAAGCGTACGAATGGTTTGCTGCTGCAATTCATTCAATTGTGACCAAAGTTCCTGATTAATGATCAATCTGGATAACTGATCGACTGGAATCTGCTGTAACTGGCTAATGTGTTCAGGGCTGGCCATTACTCGCCAATACAGCATCTGGTCTGTTTCCAGATTATTCAGGTGACTCAAGTCTTCAGAAATTTTGATCTTTCTCGGCCATTGCAGCTTTTGAATCATGGCCTGATTGGCTTTAGGAAAATTTAGTTCACTGAGTTCATCCCGGCTATACCAGCGCCAAGGCTGCTTGATTCCAGCTAATTGTTCTGGCTGAACCGAAGCATGGAAAATATGCAGATTGACGATGACATCTTCATATTCATGCGAAATAAAATCAAAAGCCTGCCATTGTTCGATGTCAATTCCGACTTCTTCAATCACTTCACGTCGACATGCCTCTATAGGCAATTCGCCCTGTTCTACTTTTCCGCCTGGAAACTCATATTTATTGCCCTGATGCTGTTTAGCTTCACGCCAACCGACCAGAACCTGATTGTGATGAAATAAAATAGCGATTGCGACATGAATTGTGGCTTTAGACATAATGTTCTGAACTATTGAAGTTTTACAGATTGTAAGCAAATTAGAGTTTTTTATAAATGCAGCAATTATTCGTTGACAGATCCATTCGATAATGATTATCATTTAAATCAATCCAAAACACACCACGGAGTCGACGGAATGAACGCACCATTTAGCCTATTTACCCGCAATAATGATACTCAGCATGCGCTACCGATGTTGCATTCGAACAATTTATTTGCGCTAGGACGAGAAATCCGGATCATGCATGCGGGTGAAGAATACCGTCTACGTTTGACTCGTAACAATCGTCTCATCCTGACTAAGTAATTTAAATACTCCAAAAATAATAAACGTGGGAACAGGCAGTATGAATCAGCGCATACTGCTTTTTTTAATTGCTATATCTAATATCTTTATTCTTCAGATTGAAAAATTAATGAAACTTTAAGCCCACCCAAAACTGACGGCGCATAATCAATCTTGGCCGTATGTAACTGCATAATCTTTTGACAAATCGACAATCCCAAACCTGAACCTTGTGTTCGCGTGCCCAAGGCGCGGTAAAAACGCTCACCTAAACGTTGAACAACTTCTTCCTGAATTCCCTCTCCCGAATTTTCAATCATAAGTTGTAGATTCTGACCTTCAACTATCGTCCTGATTTCGACCTGTCCCTGCATCGGCGTATAACGAATGGCATTATCAACCAGATTGCGGATACAGCTAAAAATCAGCTCTGCATTTGCTTCAATCACTGCATCTTCAAGTTTTAAGTTCCAGTGGATCTCTTTTTCCTGAGCAAAAGGTTGTAAAGCTTGTAAGACCTCCTGAACCAATACTTTAAGATTCACCTGCTGTTTGGGCAACTGCTCTGCATGTTCTGGATCAAGCCGAGCCAATAGCAGTAAGTTTTCCAGAATCTGCGTTCCGCGGTTGACGTCATTCTGGATCATCTGTAACGCTTGCCTAAGTTGGGCATCTTCCTGATATTTACGTTTAAGCACCTGTAAACGCATTTGAATGGCAGACAATGGGGAACGCAACTCATGCGAAGCATCGGCAGTAAAACGTTGCTCGGCAGCCAATGATTTTTCTAAACGGCTCAGCATTGCATTCAGCTGACGGACAATCGGTTGCAGTTCAGTAATTTCAGGATCAGGACTTTGAACCGGACTAAGATCCAGTGCAGATTTAGAACCAATTTCTCGGGAAATTTTATTTAAAGGTTTTAATTGCCGCTTAATGGCAAAACGTAAAATCAGCCACTGTAATATCCATAGGATAAATAAAATCCCGCCGAAACCTAAAGTTGTTTGCCAAAGCTCATCAAAGCGTACCGAAAGCGGTTGTACCACTTTCACTTTCAAGTCTTGATCTTCAGCAATCAGAATTCGAATAAAATGACCTTTTTCATAATCAAAGTGAAACCCGTTTTTTTGTGCAAGTGGTATCTCATTAATCAGTTCATCATCAATTGAAGTGGTCAGTACCCGCTGATTCAGCAATAAGGCATATTGAATATCAAACTGCTCACTGATTTCATCAACCTGCGTATTTTTGGCCTGGTTCACATCTCCTAAAAGTAACTCTGAAATTTCCTCCATCAGGTCATCATGCAGATCAATCGCCTGATAGCTGGAAATTCCCAATAACAGCAGCCACGCCAGAAATCCTGCCAGTATGGAACTGAACATGGCATGTTGAATCAGCCGACTTTGCAGGGAAATGGGTGCCTTCATATGGAGGCCTCGGGTTTATGCATCCGGTAGCCCAAGCCACGAATGGTTTTAATCATCTGACTGCCAATTTTTTTACGTAGCTGATAAATAAAGACTTCAATCGCATTGCTTTCGATTTCATCTCCCCAGGCATAGAGTGATTCTTCCAGCTGTTCTCGGGTAATGATATGTTCTGGTTTTTGCATCAGCTTATATAAAATCTGGAATTCTTTTGCAGTCAGATTAATGCTCTGTCCCGCCTTCATTACGGTCTTGGCCTGAGTATCCAGACTAAGATCCTGCCATTGCAGGATATGATTTGGCGTTTGCTGTTTTTGTCTGAGCTGGGCACGTACGCGAGCGGAAAGTTCTTCCAGACTGAAAGGTTTTACCAGATAATCATTGGCCCCCAGATCGAGTCCTGCAACCCGATCATGAATACTGTCCTTGGCGGTGATAAATATAACGGGCGTATCTTTCTGTTTATTGCGCAAGCTTTTAAGAATGTCATCTCCAGTTGCATTCGGCAGGCCACGATCCAGCAAAATACAGTCATACTGATGCTGTTGAATCGCCAGAATGGCATGATCCCCACGATCAACCCGATCAATCACATAACCGTCCATTTCCAGCCAGGTTTGAATACTTTCCGCCTGAGATTCATCATCCTCTGCCAAAAGAATACGCATGCTATGCTCCGCTTATTTTATCTTTCTATCTTGCCTTGAAAAAGTTCCAGACTCAAAAAAAAACCACATGCTTTTTGGTAACTTGCATGTGGTTTTTTGTTGCTGTCTTCAGATTCAGTTCAGGAAATCCTGCTGAAATTAGAACTGAACTTGGTCGACATCAATTTCAACACGTTTCGCAGGTTTATAGTCAATGTCCACTTCACCAATGATTACCACAGGTGTTTTAGCTGATACTGGTTTACCTTGCCAAAGTTCATCATCAATTTCGACAGTGATGGTGCCAGTATTGTCACGGAACTGGTATTTTTCATCACCGACAGCTTTTACTACATACCCTTTCAGCTGAACCTTGCTGTCATCTTTCATGGTCAATGCTTGCTTAACTGTAGTCGTTTTAGCAAATGCAGCCTGATTCACCGCAGTTTCACTACTCGCAACTGCGACAGTCCCAATTGAACCCATTAATGCTGCTGCTAAAACAGTATTCATCATCATTTTCATTGCAGTTACCTCTTTTTAAAGTCTTGCCCTGTTTCGATAATGCTATTAAAACAGCCGAAGATGAATTGAATCTTAAGATCGCTTCATCTTTAGAATTAATTTAATGGCACAACTCTTAAGACCTCTTCAAGCGTGGTGACCCCTTCCAGAATCTTGCGAGCACCGGCAATCCGTAAAGGTTCTACCCCTTCTTTTTTTGCCTGCTGACGTAACTGATTCAGGTTAGCATCCGCTCCGATCAATTGCTTGGTGGTCAGGCTAAGCGGCATAAACTCATAAATCCCGATTCGGCCTTTATAACCGGTATGGCGACACTCTTCACAACCGACTGCTTTAAAAACAAATTCCGGACGTGGTAAAGGATAGTCCACTGCCAGATGTTGCCATTCCTGCTCATCCAGAAAACTCTCCTGCTTGCAGTGTGGGCATAGCTTACGCACCAGACGTTGGGCCAGAACCCCCAGGATAGTCGCTGCTGTTAAAAATGGTTGTACGCCCAGATCATGCAAACGGGTCAGACTCGACGGCGCATCATTGGTATGCAAGGTAGAAAGTACCAAGTGACCGGTTAATGCTGCCTGAATCGCCATATTGGCCGTATCTTGGTCACGAATCTCGCCGACCATAATAATGTCAGGATCCTGACGCATCAGTGCACGTACACCATCTGCAAAGCCCAGTTCAATTCCGTTATTGACCTGCATCTGGTTAAAGCTTGGTTCCAGCATCTCGATCGGATCTTCAATCGTGCAGACATTCACCTGCTCAGTCGCAAGCTGCTTTAAAGTGGAATACAGTGTGGTGGTTTTACCAGAACCGGTCGGTCCGGTGACCAGAATAATACCGTGACTATGGCTGGTCAGATTATTCCAGTCATTGAGCAGATGCCCTTCGAAACCGAGCTGCTGAAAACTTCTGACCAGAACTTCTGGGTCAAAGATACGCATTACCAGCTTTTCACCAAATGCGGTGGGTAAGGTCGATAAACGCAGTTCTGTTTCCTGCCCTTTTGGAGTCCGAGTTTTTAAACGACCATCCTGTGGTTTACGTTTTTCTGCCACATTCATCCGGCCCAGAATCTTGATTCGGGAAATAACTGCGGTCAAGGTATTGGCTGGCATGTTATAGATGGTATGCAATACTCCATCAATCCGGAAACGGATCTTGCCGGTGTCTTTGCGCGGTTCCATATGAATATCACTGGCACCCTGCTCAAAGGCAAATTGCAGCACCCAGTCTACCAGTTTCACGATATGCTGGTCATTGGCATCCGGATTCTGTGAATCACCCAGTTGCAGTAAGGCTTCTACGCCTTTATTTTCCCGGTCATAAGCAGATGATTTTTGTGAGCCACTGACTGCACGACTCACCTGATAATATTCAACAATATAACGCTGGAGCTGTTCCGGATTGAGCAATACCCGTTCAATTTTTTTTGGTGCAATATTCTGTTCGAGGTTTGAGACCCATTCAGTTTTATAAGGCTGATCTGTAGCAATCAGAACTTTATCTGGTTGAATTTCTACTGCCAGAATACGGTTACGCAATGCATATTCCTGTGACATAACATTGGTCAAGGCCTGCACATCAGCTTTGAGCGGATCAATAATATAGAATATTAAACCGGTTTTTTCTGCCAGCCACTGGCATAAGCGGTTGAGTGTCAAAGTACTTTGAGGATGGGACTGATCAACCAGACTAAAGTGCGCGATCCATTGCAAGGGATGCCATTTTATTTGTTCACGTTGACGATGTGTGGTCTGAACTCGCATCCGGTCACGTTCAGTTATTTTTCCGTCTTTTAAAAGCTGATCCAAACACCAGCCTGTATCAATTTCAAAATCAAATTTCATGATCGATGGTCCCCAAAACTGCCTCCACTATAACAAGTTTTTCCTGTTTTTCGCATTCCATCGCGACTTCCAAACTTAAAAGCAATATTGTTTCTCATAAATGATAAACACATCACATGGGTTTTAGGTCATAACCTTTTTCTGCTTGTCGATGTGTCAATTTTTCGCCTATATTTCAATCAGGATATCTTATTCAATCGCTGAGACCGGGTATGGATTTAAACGTAGTTCCCTTAAATGAAAGTAGTTCCTTTCATGAGCTGCTTACCCTCCTGACCGCCGCCTTAGGATGTGGCTTATTGATTGGTCTGGAACGTGAACGGCATAAACAGCGTGAAGAACAGGCCAGTTTTGCCGGGCTACGCTCTTTTGCGATCTGTGCTTTATTAGGCGCATTGTGCTTTTTATTCGGAATGGCAATGGGTCTGGCCGGTGCACTCATTATTGGCGGTATTGTCATTTTTTCTATTAGAAACCAGATAGAAGATCCGGGGATTACCACCGAATTGGCCTTTATCATGACCTATTTTATTGGGGCGATTTGTCTGTGGAATATTCCTCTGGCTGCAGGACTAGCAGTTCTGATCACGATAATTTTAATGGCCAAACACTCTATGCATAATATTGCCGGACAGTGGATTACTGAGGCTGAATTTAGGGATGGATTACTATTATTAGCCTTGATTCTGATTGGTTTACCGCTAACCCCTGACCGGCCTTTATGGGGTGAAGTGCTGAACCCTTATCTGATTTTAAAATTAGTAACTCTGATTCTGGTAGTTCAAGCTTTGGCACATATCGCTAAACGTTTCTTCTCGACTAAAAATGCCTTGATATTGTCTTCAATTGCCTCGGGTTTTGTTTCCAGTACAGCCACTATTGCTCAATTAGGGATACAGGTCCGTAAAGGTGAAATGGATGCAAAATCCAATGCTGGTGCTGCCCTGATGTCCTGCATTTCGACATTAGTTCTATTGTTTATTGTAGTGGGAGGCGTTTCTTGGGACTGGCTAAAAATTCTGCTCTTACCGTCGTTGGTCGCTATGCTTATTCTGGCTGCATGTGCATTTATATTATTACATAAAGCTGAACCTACTAAAAATCAGGAGTCTCCTGAATCTTCTGACAGTAAGATGTTTAGCCTCAAGGAAGCTGTGATTATCTCTGCCGCATTAACCCTTATTCAGGCTGGAGTTTACGGACTGGAAATATTACTGGGCAATGCTGGTCTCCTGGCTGGTACTATATTTGCGTCCTTATTTGAAATTCATGCCGCAATGGCCAGTGTGGTCATTCAAGGAGATCCCTCCAATACCCGTTTGATCTATGCCTTACTCTTAGGTTTAGGCGCACATGCTTTGGCTAAGTCGGTCAATGCAGCCTTAACAGGTGGTTTTAAATTCGCGTTATATTTTGCACCGATACAGATTTTACATATGGCTGTGTTGATCGGTATTTTTTGGTGGATGTATTTTTGACTATTAAATTTATTCAAATAATTAATTTTTATATATTTTACAAGTTTAATTCTAATATTTTCTCGCTATAATCAGTTTGCTTCAATTAAGAAAAGCAATATTTAAATTAATTATTTTAATAAGGACTATTATGAAATTAAAAAATTTATCGCTCGCTATTTTCAGTGGATTAATGCTAAGTGCGTGTGGTGGGGGTTCATCTTCTGATTCAAATGGCGGTAATACTGGAACTGGAAATACTACCCTTACAAAACCTGACTTCCAACAATGGTCATCATTCTATATTGATGAATATTCCGACTCGGATCTAAATTATGAAATTGAACAGCTAACCTTTGATCAAGGGAATGTCTATATTAAAGTTGATGAGACAACAGGCTGGGATGAAAGTGAAACTTTCTATCTAACTGAAAATGGATTATATGATCACGGTTCTACACATGCGACCTATGGCAAATTGCAAGGGACTATTACGGCTAATGCAACCACTTGGAAGCAAGTTCCATATTCTCCAATTAATTCCACAGGATTAAGCAGTACACTTACATTCAAGGTCTTTGATATTAGTGGTAAAAATATTGCTCAAGTCCTCAGTCCAGAGCATTATGTCAATTTAAAATATAATTTACTCGATACCTACCCTATGGGAGAAAAAGGGGAAGATTTTTATCGAGTACTTTCTAATTCAATATTCCCTACCGGATCTACTTGTATTCAATTTCAAACTATTGATAACTCACAAAAATATATTGAGCTATATAAATATTCACTTGAAGATTATGTACAAGATTATTTGAAACTTGAATGGGCTGATATTTCAAAAGATAGTAAATATGCCAAACATACTTTCAAGGATGCTATAGCATATCTAGATCTTAGAGAAGATCAGCAATGGGGACTAGCTGAATATAAGAGCAAATATTATGAAGTTGATTATCATCCAGCTGGAGAAGAATATAATATTAAAAATATTTTAGCCGCATCTAAAGCACTGGTTAATTCAGCATCTGCTCAGGACAAACCAGCTCTACAGGAGTATGCAACTTTACAAGAGAATGCATGCACTTTATTTAATAATATTGCATCTGAAGAATTAAGAAAGCAAATTAAAAAATACTCATAATAACGTGATATAAAGTACTTCGAGTGCTTTATATTCATATTAAATAGGGACTCCAATTTAGTTGAGGTTCCTATTTTTAAATCAGTATTTCATTTTAAAAATTCAAAAAATTAACTGATCGACTACAATATCAGCTAAAGTAACTTTAAATTTCACATCCAAGTCCGCAAACTTCATTCCATAAACCCGGTTCTCATCATCCTGATATGCCGGTCTAGGATCGAGAGATAAAACGGCTTCAAGTTCTTCTAGCAATTGAGCAGATATTGTTCCTTTTTCTAATAATAAATTTTTTTGCTGTTCAGCGTCCTTACTCCACCTCACGGACTTACGTGCCGGCTCCTCCTGTGCATAGCCACTTTGTGCATCAATCACTGCATCCGAATATTGAATATAAGGTTTAATATCGACAATCGGAGTACCATCTAATAAATCACTGCCATTCACATATACACGTATCGATTTCCCTACTTTTCTAACTTCTTTAAGCTTTACCACAGATAAACCAATGGGTGCAGGACGGTACATACTACGTGTCGCAAACACCCCGATTTTCTGGTTTCCGCCTAAACGGGGTGGACGAACCTGCGGACGAAATTGCTGGCTCTGCTGATTTTTATTGTCATGAAACTGCCAGACTAACCAGAGATGACTAAACTCTTCGATGCCTTCAAATGCGAGTAAATCATTATATGAACCGGTCATTTCAATATAGCTTTCAACCTGTACCAAATTAGGCTGACGCGGGATGCCAAACTTTTCTTTATAGGGAGAATGCATATAGCCAATAATCGGCAGAGTGAGTTCGGTCATAATCACTTTTTTTGATAAGCTCAATTAAATATATTCAGTTTATAGAGAATGAATTTAGATTAGAATAGCAACCTGTTCTAATTTGATAACTTATTGAGACCTTTAATGGCTGCTTTTAACGTCGAAAAGATTACTCACGTCCACCATTGGAATGACACTTTATTCTCTTTTAAAACGACTCGTGATACTGCATTACGTTTTAAAAACGGTCAGTTTGTGATGATCGGTCTTGAAGTCAATGGCAAGCCTTTAATGCGTGCATATTCAATTGCAAGTGCAAACTATGAAGAAGAGCTAGAGTTTTTCTCTATTAAAGTGCCAGATGGTCCTCTTACTTCTATTTTGCAAAAAGTAAAAGTTGGCGACGAAATCTTGGTTTCTAAAAAGCCTACAGGCACGCTGGTTCTTGATGACTTAAACCCAGGTAAAAACTTGTACCTGCTTTCTTCGGGTACTGGTCTTGCACCTTTCCTTTCTGTAATCCGTGATCCAGAAACTTATGAACGTTTTGAAAAAATCATCGTGGTTCACGGTACACGTTTCATTTCAGAACTGGCTTATCAAGATTTGATTCTTAACGAAATTCCAAACCACGAATTCTTTGGTGAATTGGGTGCTAAAGAAAAATTAGTGTATTACCCAACTGTTACTCGTGAAGAGTTCCATACGCAAGGTCGTGTAACCACTGCGATTGAATCTGGTCAATTATTCGAGAAAATCGGACTACCACGTTTCAACCCTGAAACTGACCGTGCAATGCTCTGTGGTTCTCCTGCATTCCTGGACGATGTTGCTGCACTGCTAGATCAACACGGTCTGAAAGAATCTCCACGTATGGGTGTTTTGGGTGACTACGTAATTGAACGTGCATTCGTAGAAAAATAATCTGCAAAAAAACCTTTTGCAACCTAAAACGCATGCTTTAAGCATGCGTTTTTTATATCCAGTAAGTCTTAATCTGAAAGAATTAACTCAACCTACTCTCTACTTAAAATTTCTTATAATTAGCGTATTTATAAAAATGTAATTACTTAAAAAAGTAAAATAAATGATAAATATCAATATTCACATTAGGGTGTGTTGACACTTTTAGCTTAAAAAATAGCGAAGTAGCAAAATCAAATCGCCAAACCCAATTTTACTATTCGCTATGCCTCGTACCATGCTGACAGATCAACACTGGCAAAAGTTGAAAACTATTTTGCGTAATTTATCTATTCATCACAACTCAAACTTACGTAATTTTATTGAAGCTATTCTCTATAGAATTAGAACAGGTTGTCCGTGGCGAGATATTCCTTCTTGTTTTGGTCATTCAAACTCTATTTTCAAACGTTTTAATCGTTGGTCAAGCAGCGGTAAGTTACTTAGATTATTCAAATTACTAGCCTCATGCCCCGATATGGAATGGATTTTTATTGATGGCTCTCATGTACGTGCTCATCAACATTCTGCCGGCATAGCGAATCAATCTATTTCTAAAAGTGCAGGAGGAAACTCCTCAAAAATACATTTGATTGTTGATGCAAATGGCAATCCTGTTGATTTCATGATTACCGATGGAACCACACATGACGTCAAAGTTGCACCTGATTTAATATCAACATTAGACTTAAAAGAGACAAAAGTGGTCTGCGCAGATAAAGGCTATGATTCAGAACCACTGCGTGAACAGATCAGAAAAACAGGGACAAAAGCGAATATACCAAAGAAAATAAATAGCCAATCGAACAATGATCATATGGACTGGTATTTATATAAAATCAGGCATTTAGTTGAAAATATGTTTTGTAGATTAAAGCAATTTAGAGGAATAGCTACTCGATATGACAAGCTCAAAAGAAATTATCAAAGTGCTGTTGCCTTAGCCTGTATATTTTTATGGCTACCTTTATAGGTTTAATTATGAACAGTAAATGTCAACAGACCCTATATTTTTTAGTCAAAAATTCATTCTTAAATGTTAGAATATGTAACTGTAATTGATTTCTCATGAGGATTTATCCTCGCTAAAGACTTAGTTACATAAACTCTGTAAACTTTTAATTCGATCTATTTAGATCCCATTCTCCTGTTTCACCGTTTATGCAACCAAGCCGTTTTCTATAGGCAAGGTATGAGCACTGAACAACCCTCCTCTATCGAGCGTACAGGGTCTAAAGTCTATCGCTATTTTGTAGTGGTATTAACTTTACTCGTTGCGCTGTACTTGATCATTCAAGGCGCTAAATTACTCAGCCTCGGTGGTACAAGTTATTATCTCATCGCAGGGATTGCCTATGTTGCAATCGCCATTTTATATGCGATGAAAAAAGCCTTTGGTTTCTGGCTTTCTATTGTTACTTTTATTGCAACCCTCCTCTGGTCTATTGCTGAAGTTCAAGGTTTGAGCTTCTGGCAATATATCCCACGTCTGGTGGTTCCAACTATTCTGTTTGTCCTCAGCATGTGGGCAAGCAAAAGCCTGCCAGCACTCAATGCTGCAAAAATCAAAGCTGCCAATCTTGTTGGCTTTGCCGGTTTCTTTGCCTGTGTCGCAGCCCTGATTGCTGCGTTCTTCCCACACGGCAAAATCCTCAATCCTGTTGATATCGTACAAGACCCTGCACTGGCTAAACCGAATGCAGAAAACCCAGACAACTGGGAATATTTCGGTCGTAATGGTAACGGTACCCGCTTTGCACCGTACACTGACATTACCCCTGAAAATGTCAAAGATCTAAAAGTGGCTTGGACTTATCACACTGGTCGTGATACTTCTGCCGGTGTCGATGAAAATACACCAATTCAAATTGGTAGTACTTTATATTCATGTACACCGACTAACATCATTTCAGCAATTGATGGTGACAGTGGTAAAGCACTTTGGAAATATGATCCACATGCAAAAACTGCAGAGCATATCACTTGCCGTGGTGTTGGTTACTATGATGCAACTAAAGACAAATCTTTAACTGCAGCAGACTTACAAGCACCAGGTATTAAAGCTTGTCCACAACGTATCCTGACTTCTACTGTTGATGGCCGTTTAATTGCCTTAAATGCCAAAACTGGTGCTTTATGTCCAGAATTTGGTACTAACGGTCAAGTCGATGTTCTGCATGACATGGGTCCTACTGAACAAAGTAAACGTTACCATCCAACGTCTACTCCACTGATTGCGGGTCATGTTGCCGTATTAGGTGGCTGGGTACGTGATATTGTGCATGGCGAACCGTCTGGTGTCGTACGTGCCTATGACGTTCGTACTGGTAAATTGGCCTGGGCTTGGGATGTCGGTAATCCTGAACTGGTTGGTGAACCTAAAGATGGCAAAGGCTTTACTTTAGAAACACCAAACATGTGGACCATCCCGACTTATGACAAAGACCTGAATCTGGTTTACTTGCCTACAGGTAATGGTCCTCCTGACTACTGGGGCGGCGACCGTAACGGAGCCAAAGAAAAATTTGGTTCTGCAATTGTTGCGGTAAATGCTTTGACTGGTAAAACTGTTTGGTCTTATCAAACTGTTCACCATGATGTCTGGGATTATGACTTGCCGTCACAACCTGTGCTTTACGACATGACTGATGATCATGGCAAAAAAGTGCCTGCGTTGATTCAAACTACCAAAATGGGTCAAATCTTCGTTCTTGACCGCCGTACTGGTAAACCAGTCACTAAAGTTGAAGAACGTCCAGTCGACACCAATGGTGCTGAAGGTGAAAAACTTTCTCCTACCCAACCATTCTCTGTTGGCATGCCACAAATTGGTAATGCAACATTGACTGAGCAGGATATGTGGGGCATCTCAACCTTTGACCAACTGGCTTGTCGTATCGACTTTAAAGATTCTGTCTATAACGGTCTATACACTGCACCTGGTGAAAAACCATATATCGAATGGCCTAGTCTGCTTGGTGGTTTCAACTGGGGTGGGATCTCCATTGATGAATCGACTGGCATGATGTACGTCAACGATATGCGTATGCCACTTCGTATGTCATTGGTTCGTAAAGAAGATATGCACAAATACCATATCTCAACTGACGAAGTCCCTGGCTTTATGGGTACAGTACGTCCTCAATTGGCAGGTCCTTATGCGGGTGTAAAAATCGACATCATGCAATCTAAATTGGGTGTACCTTGTAATAAACCACCATTTGGTACGATGACTGCCATCGACTTAAAATCTAAAAAAGTCGTTTGGGAAGTACCAATGGGTACAGCCAAAGAATTGGGTCCATTAGGTGTGAAAACCCATATGCCAATTCCTTTAGGTATGCCGACATTAGGTGGTCCTACTTCAACCGCTTCTGGTCTGGTGTTCTTCGCAGGTACTCAGGATTATTACCTACGTGCGCTGGATTCAAAAACTGGTAAAGAAGTGTGGAAAGCTGAGCTTCCTGTTGCTGCTGTTGCTGCACCGCTGATTTATAAATCTCCAAAAACTGGCAAACAATATGTTGTGATTTCTGCAGGTGGTGCAAGCCATTCTAAAGATGTTGGCGACTATATTATTGCCTTTGCTTTACCTGATCAAAAATAATTTTTTGATGGATAAAGAAAAAACCGAAGCTTAGGCTTCGGTTTTTTTATTGCAATCATCATTAAAAATTAACGATCGCGACCTTCCTGGTTTGCAGAACCTGAACAGCCTGCACCACCACCGATAATAAAACCGCTTTCTGCTTTGCATGAACCAATCATACGGCCATGTGAGTCAAATGTAGTCACTGTTGATGCACAACCAGTTAGTACAATAGTCGCTGCTAATGCAATAAGTGTTGATAATTTCATGATATTCCCCTCTAAGATTTATGGTGCTAAATGAATCTGATTTTGACTTGGTGGTACTGGCAATAAACCTGTCTTGGCATCCACCGTATTGTAGTTCACGCCAATTGCATTGCCTGATCCATTACAATGAGCACTAGCAGTTGAAAGCAGACCACGTGTAGCTTTACATGATCCAATCACCTGACCCGATGCATCATAAGTGACGACCATAGAACTACACCCAGTCATCAGTATAATAGTTGAAAGTGAAAGTAGTTTTATGAAGCTCATTGCTCCCCCTCAAAAACACTAAAAAATTTAAATTGTTTAGTTATATGAATCTTTTCTAAATTTCGCGCATGATTCTTCCTAAATTTATCGCATTTGTAAAGCTTTATTTTTCATCTATTTTTTAGACTTAAGGCTAATAAAAAGCTGCCTGATCAGCAGCTTTTTCATAATTAAATTTAATATTAAGGATCAGGCTGACTCATGCTTCAATACTCGTTCAGCTAGAGCCTGTTTCACCACATGATATCCAGCGCTTAAGCCTAGACTTGCCATAATGAATGCAACAATAACATCTGGCCATAGACTGCCAGTGCCAAAGACTCCCACTGCTGCAAAAATGACGGCCACATTGCCGATTGCATCATTACGGCTGCACAACCAGACTGATTTCATATTGGCATCGCCATCCCGGAAAGCATATAAAATTATGGCTGTGACAACGTTTGCGATTAAGGCCAATACCCCGATGATCCCCATCGTAATGGCTTCAGGTGGAATACCTTGCATAAAGGCATAAATTACTTTGCCAATGACGACCAGACCAAATACTGCCATGGTCAATCCTTTAATCAGAGCAACTGTTGCACGCCAATACAGACTTGCACCAATCACCGCCAGAGAAATACCATAATTCACAGCATCTCCAAAGAAATCTAGCGCATCTGCCCATAACGCTGATGAATGTGCATAAGCACCGCCGATCAGCTCCACACCAAATAAGGTCAGGTTAATCAATAATGCAATCCATAAAGCTGTTCTAAATTTGCTATTAGATTTGGGCGGCGCGGGTTCATGACTACAACTACAGGCCATATTATTCTCCGATGATTTTTTATCCTGAATGCGATAAAGTCATTAGAAACTATAGAGTCACTCCAAGGTCAAGCCTGAGGTATTTATGTCACATTATTTGATTTCTGATATAGCCAAGAAAGCTGATTTAAGCACTGATACCATTCGATTTTATGAGAAAAGAGGTTTGATTCAGCCGAATTTTCGAGCAAGTAACCAGTATCGTTATTATGGCGACGAGACCTTAAAACGCTTGATTTTTATCAAACGCTGTCGTGCTTTAGGCATGTCTTTAAAAGAAATCGAATACCTGATTCAGCTGGAACAGAATCCTGAACAGGATTGCTGTGAAGTTAACCAGATGATTGATCAGCACCTTATAGATATTTCAAATAAAATTAAAGAATTACAATTATTTAAACAGCAGTTAATGGCGCTTCGCGAAAGCTGTAATACCCCAACCACGATTAATCATTGCCAGATTTTAAAAACACTGGAATCTATTGAAAATAGCTGAAATATTTATGGATATTTTAAATCGTTTACTGTTTATCTTTTAACTTGAAATTGAGTTAAATTATGCCAATTCCGAGTTATTTACTAGGTTGAATCCTGATTTCAGATGACTAGAATAAAGACGTACTTTTTATATGTCTTTCGATTTCATCATGAGCATTTCTCACGTTACCGAACTTCTCTCACCTGCTGGCTCCCTAAAAAACATGCGTTATGCCTTTGCTTATGGTGCAGATGCAGTCTATGCCGGCCAGCCGCGTTATAGCTTGCGTGTTCGTAATAATGAATTTGACCATGACAATCTGGCGATTGGTATCAAAGAAGCGCATAAGCTTGGCAAAAAATTCTATGTCGTGGTGAATATTCAGCCACATAACTCCAAACTGAAAAATTTTATTCGTGACCTTGAACCCGTCGTAGCAATGCAGCCAGATGCGCTGATCATGTCCGATCCTGGTCTGATCATGCTGGTGCGTGAGCATTTCCCGCACATGGACATTCACCTGTCTGTACAGGCCAATGCTGTGAACTGGGCAACTGTAAAGTTCTGGAAGAATATGGGACTTACTCGCGTAATTTTGTCACGTGAACTGTCCATCGAAGAAATTGAAGAAATCAAACAGCAAGTTCCAGATATGGAGATTGAAGTCTTTGTTCATGGCGCACTGTGTATGGCCTACTCTGGCCGCTGCATGCTATCTGGCTATATGAACAAACGCGATGCCAACCAGGGCGCCTGCACCAATGCCTGCCGCTGGGAATACCAAGTACTGGATGCCAAGGAAGATGAAACGGGCGATGTGATCCCGGTTGAAAATATTGATTCCGGCTGTTGTTCAAAAGATGCTGATGAGTCACATATGCAAGTACAACATCAGTTTGATGAACCCGTGTTATTGCAACGTAATGACGAAGATATGTTTGCTGCTGAAGAAGATGAGCACGGCACTTATTTTATGAATTCCAAAGACCTGCGTGCTGTACAGCATGTGGAACGCCTGACCAAGATTGGCGTGCACTCCCTGAAAATTGAAGGCCGTACCAAATCTTATTTTTATTGCGCGCGTACTGCCCAGATTTATCGTAAAGCCATTGATGATGCGCTTGCTGGTAAACCATTCGACCCTTCATTGATGACTCAACTGGAAGGCTTGGCAAACCGTGGCTATACCGAAGGGTTCCTACGCCGTCATGTACATAGTGAATATCAAAACTATGAAAATGGTTCATCGAGTTTCGATCATCAGCAGTTCTGTGGGGAAGTGTTAGAGCGTAATGGTGACTATATCAAGATTGATGTGAAAAACCGTTTTGTCGTTGGTGATTCACTAGAGCTGATGACCACCAAAGGCAATATCACCTTTACCCTGACTGAGATCAAAGACCGTAAAGGCAATCTGATTGAAGATGCCAAAGGTTCGGGTCATATCGTTGAAATTCCAGTTCCAGCAGATGTCGATATGCAGTATGCCCTGCTGATCCGTAATCTGCCATCATCATCTGTAGACATTTCAGCCTCTTCATTGGCTTATCAGGCGAGTTAAAAAATGGCGCTCTTGATTACCGATAAATGTATCAACTGTGATATGTGCTTACCGGAATGCCCAAATGAAGCAATTTATGAGGGCGAGAAGTTTTATGAAATTGATGTCAATCGTTGTACCGAGTGTGTGGGTTTCTATGATCATCAAACCTGTATTGCCGTCTGTCCGATTGAATGCATTGTGCCGCATCCCGAGCATCGGGAAACGCAAGAACAGTTAATGGAGAAATTTAAAGGTTTGAATCTGTTCAAAGCTTGAATGATGCATGAAGTCTGATGACTTCATCTAAGAACAACCTTGGGGAAAGATAAAAATAAGGGTTGAAAACAAAAACTGTCCAGAGGAAAGGAACAGCTAAAAGCGATTGGGGACGCTTTTGGCTGATCTTACAATAACTAAAAAAAGGAACCCGGGTGTTAGCATCCTGAGTTCCTATAAAGCGAAAATAATAATAGGTGTTTGAGATTAAGCACCTGGAATGTGGGGATTCCAGGTGCTCTTTTTTTTTACTGACCAGAGCGAATGATGTAATCAAAGGCAGATAATGATGCTTTGGCACCTTCACCAGTCGCGATGATGATCTGTTTGTAAGGAACAGTGGTACAGTCACCTGCAGCAAACACACCTTTGACATTGGTTTCATTGCGCTCGTTAATCACAATCTCACCACGGTTAGTTAGCTCAACATCGGTTCCATTCAGGAAGTCAGTGTTCGGCAACAAACCGATCTGAACGAAGATACCTGCCAATTCAACAGTGTGCTCTTCATCAGTTGCACGGTCTTTGTATTTCAACGCTGTGACTTGTGAACCATCACCGATCACTTCGGTAGAAAGTGCATTTTTGATCACAGTCGTATTTGGCAAGCTGTTCAGTTTGTCCTGCAATACCTGATCCGCACGAAGTTTAGTATCGAACTCAACCAGCGTTACATGCTCAACAATACCTGCAAGGTCAATCGCAGCTTCTACACCGGAGTTACCACCACCAATTACCGCTACACGTTTACCTTTGAACAATGGACCGTCACAGTGTGGGCAGTACGCTACACCACGAGTTTTGTATTCTGCTTCACCCGGAACGTTCATCTCTCTCCAGCGTGCACCGGTAGACAGAATGACTGTTTTAGATTCAAGTTTCGCACCATTTTCTAAAGTCACTTCTACCAGACCATTGGCTGTACTATCTGCACCTTTGATGTCAGAAACACGTTGCAGGTTCATGATGTCAACACCGTATTCACGAACGTGTGCTTCCATTTCAGCGGCAAATTTCGGACCTTGGGTTTTTTGCACTGACGTATAGTTTTCGATGTCCATGGTATCCATCACCTGACCGCCCATGCGTTCAGCCACGATGCCAGTTTTGATGCCTTTACGTGCTGCATAGATCGCTGCAGTATTCCCTGCAGGTCCACCACCAATCACCAACACATCAAATGCATCTTTGGCATTTAGTTTTTCAGCATCTTTGGCTGCGGCATTGGTATCCAGTTTGGCAATGATTTCTTCCAGTGTCATACGACCCTGACCGATATGTTCATTGTCCTGGAAGACCATTGGTACGGCCATGATTTTGCGTTCTTCCACTTCGTCCTGGAAGAAAGCCCCATCAATCATGGTTGCTGTTGTACCCGGGTTATAGATAGCAATCAGGTTCAATGCCTGCACCACATCAGGACAGTTATGGCAGCTTAAAGAGACAAATACATCAAAGTCAGATTTAATGCCTAAACCTTTAATCGATTCCAGAACTTCGGCAGAGACTTTTGGTGCATAGCCTGAAGTTTGCAGCAATGCCAGAATCAGGGAAGTAAACTCATGGCCCATCGGCAAGCCTGCAAAGAACACACGAGGCTGTTCACCGGCTTTTGCCACACCAAAGCTTGGTGCACGTTTGTTGGTACCATCAAAACGCGCAGTGACTAAATCAGAAAGTTGCGCGATTTCCTCAACCAGTTCTTTGATTTTGGCTGATTTGTCAGAGCCATCCAGAGTTGCCACTAATTCAATCGGGCCTTCCAAACGTTCAAGTAGTGTTTTTAATTGAGCTGAAGTATTTTGATCTAACATTGCTAACGTCTCCAAGGGAGTAAATATTTATTCGATGAAGCTATATTAAGTGAATAAAAAAAATAGGTAAAACAGTTTGTTTTTATCTTAATGATCGTTTTTATAGATCAAAAACCATCTCCTCATTTTATTTTTTATTATCGCTAGAATTTATGCCTTTTATCCCAAAGAAACCGAATATAGATTGGAAAATAAAAATGCTCCTTTTAAAGGAGCATTTTTAAGTTTAGAAGATTCGCTGTTCAATACGTAGCGAACGCCCCTTAATTGAATTAGCTAGTACAAATATGATTAAGCTAAGCAAGGCAAATAAGATGGCAATGCCAATAATGATGACATTGGTAATCTTGCTGACTTGTTCGGCTTGCTGGGCTTGACGATCTACACTTTGTGCCACAGGCGTTAGACTTTTGCCATAGACCTGTTGCTGCATGGTCCAGATCTGTTCCGGTTTAAATCCGTATTGTTCAAACTTGTTATCCTGCCGCTCTGCTTCAACTACTTGTGCGACATAAGGTCTGGCTGCGGATAGATCCACAGGCTTATGCAAGAGTGCAGTTTGGGCAAGTAAATAAGATTTCACCGGTGAAGCAATATCGGAATCAACCAGATAACGAGCCACTTCACTATCATTGATATTACTATCGTAATAGACCACTTGCTGATAAGCGTCTTCACGGTCATTTCTCAGGTCATATTGCCAATAAGTCAGTCCTGACCAGATCACGATAAAGGAAATCAGCCAGCCTACAAACTTCAATATGAAAGACTGAAAGCGCACATAGAAGAAGCGAAACTTCTTCAGCAATCCAACCAGAAAAAATGCACCAATAAAAGAGGCAAAGATTTTCAGAATCAGCCAGCCAAACCAGCTTAATAGAGCAAAGAAATAATCCGGACTATCCCCAATACTGGCCAGATTAGCATCGACACTGACTGGTAAATGCAGCTGTTGAAGCTGAGTACTCAGGCCAAAAAAGCCATAAACCATTTCCTGCTGAAAGAATAGACCTATCACGGATGCAATACAGACCGTAGAGGTGGTCAGTCCCAAAAGCATCAAATTACGTTGACGCTTTTTGAGTGCGACGACCCCTTGCTTGATTTCCTGAGGATTTACAGCATATTCATCTAAGGGCGGCAATCTCTACTCCTTTTTTTAGATCTTGGCCCTACTGCATTTAGTTGGGTTTAGATCCACTGGTACTTGATTCAATCACCAAATGATTCAGATTATCTTGTAAGGCTCTTAAACGTACCGTTGCTTCAGTACGTTTCTGTACACCTTCTTTCTGGATCTGAATCACATCATTAACAGTTTTAATGAGGGTATTTTGCACATGTTCAAGCGTTTCAATATCAATAACGGAACGCTGGTTGGCTTTTGCCGTATCGACCGAGTTCTGATGCAATAAATCTGCATTACGGCGTAAAAGCTCATTGGTCGCATCATCAATGGTATTGGCCAGCTGTACGCTGTTCTTCTGTTCATTCAGTGAAATGGCCAGACTGATCTGGTTTTTCCATGCTGGCAATGTGATATTTTTAATGGCATAGAATTTATCCACCAGCATCAGGTTATTGGACTGAATAATCCGGATCATAGGCAAAGTCTGCATCGCAGATTGCTGCAATACCTGTAAATCACTGATGCGTTTTTCCAGATTATTGGCTAGATGATTTAGGTCATAGATTTTTTGCGTGGTGCTCTGATCTTGTGGCAAAGCTGTGAGCGCAGCAATTTCCTGCTGTAATTCCTGTTCACGTAAACGTCCAGCTGCAATATGAATACCCAGCTGTTTATATTCTTCCTGTACCCCATCGAACATTTTATCCAGCGTATCAACGCGGGCTTTTAATCCGGATTGCGATGTTTCAATTTCCTTGACCAGCACATCAATCTGTTCTTTGGTGGTATTGAAATGCGAGTCAAAGTTATCTTTAACCCCTTTAAACTTGCTGATGATATTGCCCAGAAATCCTGAACTTTTTTTCTTGTTCAAGATACTGCTGGTATTCAGTTGCTGTGCCACCTGCACCACCTGATTCAGCTTTTGACCGGTTGCATCCAGATCTTTATTTTGTACCAGATTCAGCAATTCATCGGTATAGCTTGAAGTTTTGGTGGCTATATTTTTGCCATATTCGGCCACACTATTATGACTCATATTCTGCAGTTCTTTACGTGCTGCCAAGACCCCCTGAAAATCGGCAGGCTGCAAGCCCAGCTCTTTGAGATCCATTTGCTGAAACTTCTGTTCAGTCAGTTCAGTTGAGCTTTCGACAGGTAAATTTACTACATCAGATTTGGTCATGTTTCACCTTATATTGTTATGTATTCGAGGGTTTCTCGAGTGACTTTTTTAACGTTTTAATCAAATTGTCCCGGCTATTATCAAGTTTTTCCAGATCACTTGTCGAGTGTTTCGTCTGGCTTTGTTTGACATGATATTGCCAGGCCGGAATCAGCACCTGTTGCGCTTCTTTAAACCGATCCAGTAGGCTATAAGACAGTTGCTGGGATAATTGCATCTGGGTAATGGCAATGTCATTACTGCTTTGCAAGGTTCTTAAGGTATGCACCTTTTTTGACAGCCGCTCAGAAAAATTATCCAGTGGATGCTGATTCCTGACAAACTGCGGATATTCAGATAAAAATTCTTCTGCTGCCACAATATGCTTGGCCATTTGCTCACGTAAACCGATCAGCTGCTGGAATCGCGATTGGGATTTCTGGATTTCAATTTGCAACTTACGGCTAAGGTGATCTGCCTGATCCAGTAAATAGTCCAGTTTTTTATAGTATTCAACCTGACTTGAGCCATAGTCCAGATCAATACCCAGCCATTTCTGCAAGGCATTAAATTTACGTTTTTTAAAATATTTTTTTGATTGAGCCAGCATGTGAATCAGCTGTTCAATAGTATGGCTCAGTTGTTGGGTCAGATGGGGATCTACCCCATTTAATAGTACTGCCTGCGCCTGAATAAGTGAGTCCGCATAATGATTCAGCTTGTATTGATCGTGGAGTAAAGGCACAAGTTCGTTGCGCTTGATACTTAGAATCTCGCTCTGCTCTACTGCAATGTCTTGGATTGGAATCAAAACATCTATCTGTGACATGGCCCTTTAAACTCAATGAATTCGATTTTTATAGTACGTCTTTTCATTCAACATAACATGTAGCATTTTGCAAAGGAATGCTTCAAGCCATAGAATTTTCTTTATATACGTTGAAGATATTGTTGGAATTAAGTTTGGCCTACAGTCATTTCTTGTATGAATCATTTTGCTTCTAGCCTGCTGTTGCTCTATAACCTTTCCCATCAGCCTCAAATAGGCTAATAATCAACCAAATAAGGATAAGTACAATAAATGCCAAATTAATTTATGGTCTTAATTAAGCTTTTTTTAAACTTAAGAATACTTATAAGGCATTATAAAACATAAATAATTCTCGAATTTTAAGCATGAATTATTTATGATCAAGATCAACAATAAAGTAGGTAACCTGAGAATAAAATGGAACGTTTTTTTCATAATACGATGTATGCCGCACGCTGGATCTTGGCACCTGTCTATTTTGGTTTATCATTCGCTTTATTATTGCTGGCCTTAAAATTCTTTCAGGAAGTCATTCATGTCCTGCCGCATATCTTTGAATATACTGAAGCTGACCTGATCTTGGTAATTCTCTCCCTGGTTGATATGACCATGGTTGGTGGACTTATTGTGATGGTGATGTTTTCAGGTTATGAAAATTTTGTTTCACAACTCAAAATTGATGAAAATAAAACCCGCCTGAACTGGCTCGGCACTATGGATGCCAATTCGCTTAAACTCAAAGTTGCGGCTTCCATCGTAGCTATTTCTTCGATTCATTTACTGCGTATTTTTATGGATGCCCGCAACGTCGAGAATGACAAAATCATGTGGTACATCATTATGCATCTGACTTTTGTGATTTCTGCATTTATTATGGGTTATCTGGATAAACTCACAAAGCATTAAAACATGGATATTAAAAAGCCCCGATTATAGGGTAATGCCAGTCAGTTAAGCAAATATTAGTAAAATGTAGTAAAAATGAGTGTATGTAAATACGCTCATTTTTTTATGACTTTATCTGAAAATTTAGATTGCACCCTTCAACATTCTTTACCTTCACT